>NZ_JBYNAH010000009.1:0-46705 GCF_059781815.1 Salipiger sp.
CGCAACCACGTCCTCGCCGGGGCCGCTCATCATCATCGGCGAATAGTTCGCCAGCGCCTTCTTGCCGGGCGCCAGCGCGTTGACCCGTCCGGGGCGCGGGTCGAACCAGTTGACGCCGTTGTTGAGCAGGATCCCGGTCTGCGGCGAGACCACGCCGGAGCCGAAGAGCGACAGCAGCGTCTGGGTCAGCGAGACCGTCATGCCGTCGCGGTCGACGACGCTGAAATGGGTCGTGCAGGAGGGCAGCCGGCGCTCTGCGCCGTCGCCCAGCACCGAGAACCGGTGGGTCCATGCCGCGTCCAGCGCATCGCAGGCGGCCAGCACATCCTCCGGGCTCGGCACCTCCGAGACCGGCTTGGCGCGCGCCGCGAGCGTGCGCATGGCCAGCGCCACCGTCACACCGCCATTGAGCTCGGGCACGATGTGCAGGGTATGATCGCGGTAGGGCTCGGAGGCCGCCTCGGCAGCCACCGCCTCGAACCCGGCCAGATCCTCGACGGAGAGATAGCCGCCAAGCGCCTGGACATCTTCGGCGAGCGCCTCGGCGAGCGGGCCCTCGTAGAGCGCCGACGGCCCCTTCTCAGCGAGGGTCTTCAGCGTACCGACCAGAGCCGGATTGGTCATCCGCGCGACCTTGCCGCTCACCGCGGCGGGGCTTGCCAGCGGCAGGCCGCCGGGCAGGAAGATCCCGGCGCAGGCCGGGTTGCGCGACAGCCGCGCCATGTCCTGCGCGATCCAGGCGGTGGTCTGCGCATCGACGACCGGTCCGGCCTCGGCCAGCGCGATGGCCGGCGCCAGAAGATCGGCCCAGGGCAGCCTGCCGAAGCGCTCATGCGCGACCTCAAGCCCGCGCAGCAGCCCCGGGATACAGATCGACTTCGCTCCGATCACGTTGCGATCCTCGAGCACGTTGGGCCAGCCGAAGAGATCCGCGTCCTTGCCCTCGACGAGCGGGAAATCCGCCGGATCGAGCCTGCCCGGTGAGCAGGCGCCCGCGTCGATCGCGGTCACCGCCTCGCCCAGTGGCTTGACCAGCATCGCGCCCACGCCGCCGACACCGCTCATCCACGGCTCGAGCACGCCGATGGCGAAGGAGACGGCGATGGCCGCGTCGACCGCGCTGCCGCCACGGGCGAGGATGTCGCTGCCGATCTGCGCCGCCTGCCGGTTCTGCGAGACGACAATACCGCCCTCGCTGCGTGTCGCGGGTTTGGATCGCACGATCCGCCGCGAGAGGTTCGGGGAGCGGATGTCGGTGATGGTCTGTGTCATGGGTCTTCTCGTGCCAGTGTGTCGCGCGGCGCTCCGGTCCCGGTGCCGCGCCGGTATTCATCAATCGTCGCGGGCATGCCGCGCCGGGGCCCGGTCAGCCCGGTTCCGTCGCGCTCATCTCTGCAACGGTCGGGCCGTTGGGCCTCAGCCGGAGGTCCTCCGGCAGGTTACGCCATGTCCAGTCGGTTGCGCGCATCATCATCTCGCCCGGCGCCAGCGCGGTCAGGATCTCTCCGGCGATCGGCCGAAAATCGGCGCGGAAATGGATCGCGCTCTTCACCACCACGATGTTCTCGGTTTCGGGCTCTATGCCAAGGAAGCGAAACATCTCGCGGTCCGCAAGCTGCGTGACCTGCGAGCCCACCGCGATGCGCACGCCGCCGATGCGCAGGCAGGCCGAGAGGCCGAGCTCCATGTTGCGCACGCCGTAATAGGGGCCCGAGGTCCTGAGCCGGCCATCGGAGATCGCCTCGACGGTGAACACCGCCTCGAACGGGCTGTCGCCCTTTGCAGGCGAACGCCCGCCAAGCGCCAGACGGATCTCGGCACCGACGCCCGCATGGTGCGCGGCCCGCGCCGCCTCTGGATCGTGGAGGATGCCGAGGCAGGCGCCCTGCGCATCCTGCGCCACCAGTGCCTTCAGAAGCCCCGTCGTATCCGAGCTGCCGCCGGCACCGGGATTGTCCTGCGCATCGGCGATGATCACCGGGCGGATGCCCTCGGCATTGAGCGCCCTTGCCTTCGCCACCGCCGCATCTGCGTCGTAGAGCGGCCCGCGGAACGCCTCTTCCGCCGCGAGAACCGCCGCGTTCATCGCGTCCGCCGCCGCGGCGGCCTGTTCAGGCGTCTCGCCATAGGCCCAGACCACCGGGCTGCAGCAGGCGATGTCGGCGGCCGGGAATCCCATCGTGTAGGACACCGAGACCGCGCCGCCCGGCCCCTCGAGCGCCGCCACGCGCTCGTAGAGCCCCTTGGCAGGCGCGTCTTCCGTCGATTGCCAGCAGATCGGCTTGAGATAGGGGATCCGGTGCATCGCCTTCTCGAAGGGCCGCCCGTGCGCGACCCGGCGCTTGAGAAGCCCGTGCGCCCGGCGTCCGGTCTCGGCCATGTCGACATGGGGGTAGGTCCGGAAGGCCAGCAGCGCATCCGACAGCGCGACCATGCGCTCCGAGACGTTGGCATGCAGGTCGAGGCTGACGATCACCGGGATCTCGTCCCCGGCAACCGCGCGCACCCGCTCGAGCAGCGCGCCTTCGCCGTCGGGCGCGTGCTCGGCCACCATTGCGCCGTGCAGATCGAGAAAGATCGCATCGGCGGGCAGCGCCGCGCGGATGCCCTCGACGATCTCCCCGGCGAAACGCTCGTAGGTCGCGCGGGTGACGAAGCCCGAGGGGCAGGCGGCGGCCCAGAGCAGGGGCACGATCTCGTCGCCTGCGGCAGAGGCGGCCTCGATTAAGCCGGCGGCGGCCATGTTGACGCCGGGGCCCAACTCGTCGAACAGGGCGTCTCCGTAGCACAGCGGCGGATAGCCTCCGCCATGCGCAAAGGCGGCCTCGTCGGCGCGGCTGGCGGCGAAGGTGTTGGTCTCGTGAAGGAAGCCGGCGAGAAGGATCCGCATGGCGGGGCGCTCCTGAGGTTGTGTGCCGCGGTCAGGCCGGGGCCATGCCCGGCATCGCCGTGGCGGGCCGGAAGTTCTGGAAATCCCAGTCGGGCGCCGGGGCCGCGTCGATCAGCGCGCGGGTGTACTCGTGGCGCGGATTGGCGAGCACGTCGCCCGCCGCCCCCTGCTCCACGATCCGGCCCTTCTGCATCACCACCACGGTGTTGCAGATCTGCGCCGCGACCCGCAGGTCATGGGTGATGAACAGGATCGACACGCCGGTATTGGCGCGGATGTCCTCGAGCAGCCGCAACACCTGCGCCTGCACCGTCACGTCGAGCGCCGAGACCGCCTCATCGGCGATCAGCAGGTCGGGCTTCATCACCACGGCGCGCGCGATGGCGATGCGCTGGCGCTGGCCGCCGGAAAACTGGTGCGGGTAGCGGTTCATCACCGAGGCCGGCATGTTCACCAGCTCGAGCGTCTCGCCCGCGCGGCGCCGCGCCTCGCCCTCGTCGATGCCGTAGTTGATCAGCCCTTCCATCAGCGATTGCCCGATGGTTCGCCGCGGGTTGAGCGAGCGGTAGGGATCCTGGAAGATGTACTGGACCTGCTTGCGCACGTCGCGCAGGCGGCGCATCGGCACGATGTCCTGCCCGTTCACGACGACCGCGCCCTGCGAGGGATCGGTCAGCCGCATGACGCAGCGCGCCACCGTCGACTTGCCCGAGCCGGACTCGCCGATGATGCCGGTGATCTCGCCCTTGTGGACGGTGAAGCTCACCTCCTGCGCCGCCAGAACGGACTTGTCCGAGATCAGCCCCTTCTTGCCGTAGCGCTTGAACAGCTTGACCACCTCGAGCACCTTCGGCTGCCCCTGCACGGGGGTGCAGCGCGGGATCAGGCTCGGCACCGACGAGACCAGCATGCGGGTGTAGTCCTGCCTGGGCGCGGTCAGGATCTCGTCCCGGGTTCCGGTCTCGACCAGCTCACCACGGTTCATCACCACGATGCGGTCGGCGATCTCGGAAACCACCCCGAAATCATGGGTGACGAAGACCACGGCGGTCTTCTCCTGCTCCTGAAGCTCCTTGATGAGATAAAGGATCTGCTTCTGCGTGGTCACGTCGAGCGCGGTGGTGGGCTCGTCCGCGAGCAGCAGGCGCGGTCGCAGGATCAGCGCCATGGCGATCACGATGCGCTGGCGCTGGCCCCCGGACAGCTCGTGCGGGAAGGCCTTGTAGATGCGCTCGACGTCGGGCAGGTGCACCCGCTCCATCATCTCGAGCACTTTCTTGCGGCGCGCCGACGCGCTGTCCTTGGTGTGCAGCCGCAGCACCTCGTCGACCTGCTCGCCCACGGTCTTCACCGGGTTCAGCGCCGTCATCGGCTCCTGGAACACCATTGCCACACCGGCGGCGCGCAGCTCGCGCATGCGCGCCGGGCTGACCTTCAGGACATCCTCGCCATCGAGCAGAATGCGCCCTTCGGTGACCTGCAGCGCGTCTTTCGGCAAAAGCCCCATCACCGCCATCGAGGTCACGGATTTGCCCGATCCGGATTCGCCCACCACGCAGACCGTCTCGCCCTCCTTCACGTCGAACGAGATGTCGCGCACGATCGGCTTTCGCCCGGCTGGCCGGGTGTTGATGGTCACGCCCTCGACGGAGAGGACGACTTGGGATTGGTTTGCTGTCGTCATTGGCTTCGGTCCTTCCGTCAGAGGCGCTTGGCCATGCGCGGGTCGAGCCGGTCGCGCAGCACGTCTCCCAGCATGTTCACGCTGAGCACGGTCAGCGACACCATCACGCCGGGATAGAGAATGAGTTCGGGCTTCACGAGGAAGTAGACCCTCCCGTCGGCCATCATGTTGCCCCAGGAGGGCGTCTCGGGCGGGACGCCCGCGCCGAGGAAGCTGAGGATCGATTCCGTCATGATCGCCGAGGCGAAGATATAGGTGCCCTGCACCAGCAGCGGCGCGACGGTGTTGGGCAGCATGTGGCGCCAGACCATCTTGAGCGCGCCGGTGCCGAGCACCGAGGCGGCCTCGACATAGGGCTCGCTGCGCACCCCCATGATGACCGAGCGCACCATGCGGGCGACGCGCGGGATCTCGGGGATCGAGATCGCGATCAGCACGGTGGTCAGCGTCGCGCCCGAGATCGCCACGAGCGCGATTGCCAAGAGGATCCCCGGGATCGCCATGAGACCGTCCATGAAACGCATGACGATGATGTCGGCCCAGCGGAAATAGCCGGTCAGCACGCCGAAGAAGATCCCGGCGGCGACCGCGATCACCACGGTGCCGGCTCCCACGGCGAGCGAGATGCGGGCGCCGTAGACGACGCGGGAATAGACGTCGCGCCCGTAGCTGTCGGTGCCAAGCCAATGCGCCGCCGAGCTGCCCTGCAGGCGTTGCGACGGATCGAGAAGGACCGGGTCGACCGTTCCGAGGAACGGCGCGAGGATCGCCATGGCCACGATCAGCACGACCACGGCGGCCGAGATGCGGGCCGGCCAGCTCGACAGGACCGCGCGGATCATCGCGGAGAGGCCGCTGTCGTTCTGGGCCTCGGCCATGTCCGGCAGTTCGAGCTCGGTCTGTGCCGGGGTGGTAGGGGCGGTGTCGGATGTCATGTCGTATCCAGGTCTGGGGGGCGTGCGGGCGCCCGTCGTTCGGGTCTGGTCGGCCGGGTGAAGACGCGCCCGGCCGGAACAGCCGCCTCAGTAGCGGATGCGCGGATCGAAGAGCCCGTAGAGCAGGTCGACCGCGAGGTTGATGAAGACGTAGATGGTCGAGAACAGCAGGATCACCGCCTGAATCACCGTGTAGTCACGCGCCAGCACCGCCTCGAGCACGAGCCGCCCGAGGCCGGGGATGTTGAACACCGACTCGGTCACCACGACGCCGCTGATCAGCATGGTGATCGACACCCCGATGATGGTGACAATCGGCACCGCGGCGTTGCGCAGCGCGTGTCCCGTCATCACTCCGCGCTCGGTCTGGCCCTTGGCGCGGGCGGTGCGGATGTAATCCTCGCCCATCACCTCGATCACGTTGGTGCGCACGATGCGCGCGATCAGCGCGATATAGGGAAAGCTCAGCGCCACCGTCGGCAGCACCAGCCGCGAGGCAAAGGCGCCGAACCCGTCCGAGAGCGGCTTGTAGCCCTGCACCGGGAACCAGCCGAGATGCCGCGCGAAGATCAGGATCATCACGTAGCCGATGATGAAGACCGGCACCGAGAAGCCCAGCACCGAGCCCGCCATCACCAGCCGGTCGAGCCATTTGCCCTGCTGCCACGCGGCAATCACGCCAAGCGGCAGCGCAACGGCCACGGCAAGAAGGATCGTGGTGATCGACAGTGCGATGGTCGGTCCGAGCCGGTCCAGCACCAGCTCCGTCACCGCCTTGCCCGAGACCAGCGAGACGCCGAAATCGCCGCGGGCGATATCGCCGAGCCAGATGAAGAGCTGCTCGAGCAGGGGGCGGTTCAGCCCCATGCTCTCGCGCAGATCCTGCAACTGCTCGGTGGTTGCGTTCGGGCCGGCGATCATCACCGCCGGATCGCCCGGCGACAGGCGCAGCACCATGAAGACGATGACCGCCACCATGAACAGCACCGGGATCGCCGAGAGAACCCGTTTTACAACGAAGCCAAGCATGCCCGGCTCACTCTGCCTTCTCGACGTTCCAGAACACCGGCGCTTCGGCCTCGACCAGACCGCTGAGCGAGGACGCGTAGGCGCTGGTGTTGTAGAATTCGCCCATCGGCACCATCACGCCGTTGTCGATCACCAGCTTGTCGATCTGCTGAGCAAAGGCCTTCTGCTCCTCGGGATCGGCGCTCTCGGCGATCTTCATGCGCAGCTCTTCGATCTCGGGCACGTCGGGCCAGCCGAACCACGCCGAGTCGCCGCCGGCGGCGACGCCGATGAAGCCGATCGGGCTGCCCACGTCCGGCAGCACGTTGGTGGTCGAGAACATGTTCCAGCCACCTTCGTCGAGCGGTGCCTTGGAAGCGCGGCGGGCAACCACCGAGGCCCAGTCCATCGACATCATCTCGACCTCGAAGCCGGCATTGCGCAGCTGCTGCGCGATGACCGGACCCTGCGGGTTCAGCATCAGCAGGTCGGTCGCATGCATCAGCATGATCGGCGTGCCGTCATAGCCCTCGGCCTCGAGGATGGCCTTGGCCTCTTCCGGATGCGCCTCGATGATGTCCTCGGCACGGTAGTCGTCGGCATAGATGCTGCCGCAGCCGAACACGGCCGCGCAAGCCGCGCCGTTCGGCGAACCGGCGCCGACCTGGGCGTCGAGCATCGGCTGCTGGCCGAGCGCCAGAAGCACGGCTTCGCGCATCTTCGGATTGTCGAAGGGCGGGAGCGTGTGGTTCATCCGCGCCAGGTTCTGGCTGCCCTGCTTCTTGACCACGCGGGTGGCGATGTCGGGGTTGCCCTCGATGATCGGCAGGAGGTCCGGCGGCACCTGCTCGACGAAATCGATCTCGCCGGACATCAGCGCGTTCATCGCGGTCATCGGGTCGGGCATGGTGGTCCAGACCACTTCATCGACCTTCACGACCTTGCCGCCGGCCATGCCGTCGGAGGGTTCGTCACGCGGCACGTAATCTTCGTACTTGGCGAAGGTGGCGCTGACGCCCGGGCGGTAGTCGTCTTCCACGAACATGAACGGGCCCGAGCCGATGGTCGAGGTGATCGGCTCGCTGATCGGGGTCTCGGCCGCGGCCTTGGGCAGGATGAACGGCGCCAGGCCCGAGGGCTTGGAGAGCGCGATCAGCGCAATGCCGGTGGGCTCGGCGAAACTGAGGGTGAAGGTCTTGTCGTCGACCACGGCCATTTCGGAGAGCAGCGAGGCCATCACCTGGCCGGTCTTGTCGACCTGACTCCAGCGCGACAGGCTGGCCACGGCGTCCTCGGCGGTCACCGGGCTGCCATCGTGGAAGGTCAGACCGTCACGCAGGGTGAAGGTGTAGGTCTTGCCGTCCTCGGAGACCTCCCAGCTCGCCATCTGCGGCTGCGGCGTGCCTTCGGAATCGCGCGCCAGAAGCGTGTCGTAAACCATGTAGCCGTAGTTGCGCAGGATGTAGGCGGTGCTGATCACCGGGTCCACGGCACGCAGCGGCGCGTGCATGACAGCGGTGACGGTCTGGGCTTGCGCCGCGGTGCCGGAAACCCCGCCAAGCGCGAGAGCGAGCGCGACCGCGCTCACAAAGCCGGAGCGGCCATTACGGGTGAACATTCGGAAACTCCCTGATGTATGATTTTTTTGTTGCCGATGGACGATTGTCGACAATCGCCAAGACAAGGATAGGGAGAACTTTTGAAGCCTGGCAATCTCAAATCCGCCAAAGCGCCGGCCTGCGGCAGCAAAAAGATCCAGAGCGCTTAAAAAGTAGAATTACTATATTTTTCAATCACTAAGATGGATGATTCTGCCCGCAATATGGGCAGGGCACAGCAGCAGGCGCGCGGATCAGCCCTTTCAGAGCCTATCCGCGACCCCGGCGCCGCCCTAGGCGCGGCTTTGCAACCCTGCCTTGCGCACGGCGCAGATCAGGCCGGCTCGGTGCCACACCACTCGGCGATGAAAAGCGCCATCGACTGGGTCGTCTTGCAGAGCGATTCCAGGCTCACCGCCTCGTCGAATCCGTGGATGCTCCGTGCCTCCGGCCCATAGCAAAGCGTCGGAATGCGGTTGTAGAGCGCGTAGACCCGGGCATCGAGATAGGCCGGCGTGATGACGGCCTGCAGCTCCGATCCGAAGGCGCTTTGATGCGCCTCTCCCAGCACCGCCTCGGCATCGGAGCCCGGCTCGAGCACGTAGCCCTCGGCATTGAAACCGTTCTGGGTGAAGACCGGCAAATTCTGCGCGAGGAAAGGATCTTTGCGGGCGAAGGACATGGCGTGGCCGACAATTTCGGCCAGCTTGTCCTGCGCCTTTTCACCCGGGTAGATCGACACCCGCACCTGAAACCGACACCAGGCCGGCACCGAAGAGCCCCAGTCGCCGCCCTCGATGCGTCCGATATTGAGGTTGATGGGGTGGTCCATCTGGGCCAATTCGGGATGATCGCCGCGCGCGTCGTTCCAGCGCTGCTCGACCTCGCGCAGCGCGTTGATCAGACGGTAGGCGGAATCGATGGCGTTGTTGCCGCTTCCCATTTCACTGACATGGGTCGGGTAGCCGCGGACCAGCACCTCGAACCACAGAACGCCGACATTCGCCCGCGCCAGCTTCTCGCCTTCCGGCTCGGGGATCAGCGCGGCGTCGGCGGTGTAGCCGCGCAGGAAGGTCTGCAGCGCCCCATTGCCGGTGGACTCCTCCTCGACCACCGATTGCAGGTAGACCGGCGCCGCCGGTTGGAGCCCGATCCGCCGCAGGGCCTCGAGCGCGAAGACATTCGCCGAGGCGCCCGCCTTCATGTCGCCGGCGCCCCGCCCGTACATCCACCCGTCGCGGATCTCGCCGCCGTAGGGGTCATGCTCCCACATCTCGAGCGGACCGACCGGCACCACGTCGAGGTGATGCTGCAGGATCAGCGACCGCCCGGTCTGGGTCTTCGGGTGGTGAATGCCGACCACGATCGGCGCCCGGGAATGGGCGTCGGAGAACGGCGCCCCGCCCTCATGGGCGGTAAGCGCCGCCTCATCCATCTCGAAGCGGTCCATCTTGAGGCCGCGCGCCGCAAGATCCGCGTAGAGGAAATCCTGTATGGCGAACTCCTCGCCGCGCTGCGAGCGGAACGAGACGAGCTTTTTCAGGTAGGCGGTCTGCTCGGCGAAGCCCGCCTCGACCGCGCGCAGGATGTCTTCGCGAAGGGTGTCGTCCAGTGCCATCTCGGGTCCTCGTCGGGTGGAATTGGTGGGGACCGCCGCGGCGAGGGCCCTGCCCCCGGCGCGACGGAGGGGGTCAGGCGCAGATCTCGGTCAAGACCTCTTCGGTCGCCGCGAGCAGCCACGCGACATCCGCCTCGGTGAACACCAGCGGCGGACGGATCTTGAGGATGTTGCCGTCCGGGCCGGTGGCCGAGATCAGCACCCGGCGGGCGCGCAGCGCGTTGACGATGGCGCTTGCGGTAGTCGCGTCGGGCGTCTTTGCCGCGCGGTCCGAGACCAGCTCGACACCGACATAAAGCCCCGCCCCGCGCACGTCTCCGATCACATCGAAACGCTCGGCCAGCTTGCGCATGCCGGTCTGGATCTGCTCGCCGCGCAGCTTCGAATTCGCCTGCAGCTCTTCCTCGCGGATCACGTCGAACACCGCCTGCGCCGCGGCCATCGCCACGCCGTTGCCGCCGAAGGTGTTGAAATAGCGGGTATCCTTGCCAAACCGTTCGACGATTTCCGGCACCAGCGCGAGGCCGGCGACCGGGTAGCCATTGCCCATCGGCTTGCCCATGCTGACGATATCGGGATCGACCCCGTGGCGCTGGTAGCCCCAGAACGCATCGCCGGAGCGCCCAAAGCCGCTCTGGACTTCGTCAGCCACGAAAAGCCCTCCGGCCGCCCGCACCGCATCGGCCACTGGGCCAAGCACGTCGGGCGTGGCGTAGATGCCGTCCGACGAGAACAGCGAGTCGGCGATGAACGCCGCGAGCCCGTTGCCGTTGCGCTTGAGATGCCAGGCCTGCTCGGTCACCGCCTCGGCCATACTCTGGCCCAGCGTGGCGGGATCGGCGCGGTAGCTGTCGGGCGCGGGCACGGTGCGCACCCAGGTGCCCAGCGGAGAGGCCTCGCCGAGCGACGCCGAGAACCCGGCGGTGAGCTCGGAATTGCCGTGATAGGCCTCGCGCGTGATGATGATGCCGTCATGCCCGGTGTAGTGCTTGGCGATGCGCATCGCCAGGTCGTTGGCCTCGGAGCCGGTGCAGGTGAACATCATGTGCCCCTCTGCCGCGATGCGCCCGCCGAAGGTCGGCAGCATCGCCTCGGCATAATCGAGGATGCCTTCCTGGATATAGCGGGTGTGGGTGCACAGGGTCTGCAACTGGCGGTGCACCGCCTCGATCACCTTGGGATGGCAATGCCCGACCGAGACCACGTTGTTATAGGCGTCGAGATATTCCTCGCCCTGGCTGTCGAAGAGCCGCGTGCCCGAGCCTTCGCGCAGTTCGACCGGATCCTGGTAGAATAGGCGATAAGCCGGGCCGAGCAGCCGGGTGCGGCGTTCGATCGCCTCGCGCCGCAGCGGATCGAGCGCGGCGAGGCTGTCGGGATTGAACGCGTTCACCATCTTGCCGCGGGCGGGAATGGAGGAAGACATGCGGATCCTTTCGGAAGTGGAGGCTGGACGCCGTCAGAGAAAAAGGTCGGAAAGCTGGTCGGGGCTGTGGGCAAGGAACCAGTCGAGCTGAGCCCAGCCCTGCTCGGTGTTGCGCAGGATATAGGTCTTATTCTCGGGGAAGCTGCGGGCCCGCCACAGCGAGATCATCGCCCGGGCGATGATCCGCCCCAGGACGAGGTGCGGCAGGAGGGACAGCTCCTCTTCGGTGAGATCGGCAACCTCGAGATAGCCCGCCAGAAGCTGCCTTGCCGCCGCAAACAGATCCTCGACCGGGTTCTGCGCGGCGTCCCGCGGCAACTGGTTGAGCATCGCCGTGGACAGGTCCACCGCGATCGCGGTCTCGACCGCGTCGCCAAAATCGATGATGCCCGCGACCTTCGGCGGCGTGCCGCGCTCGAGCAGCAGGTTGGAGCCGCTGAAATCGTTGTGCAGCACCTGGCACCGCAGCGCCCGGATGCGCGGCATCTGCTCGAGATAGCGCGCGAAGGCCAGCTCGAGCTGCGCCTTCTGGCGCGGGTCCTCGATATCGTCGAGCAGCATGGCAAGCTCGGGAAGATGCCGCACGTCCCAGGGCGTGACCCGTCGTGCGGCGGGATGATGGAAACCGGCCAGCGCAAGCCGCAGCCGCGCCCCGACGCGCCCGACCTCGCGCAGCTCCTCAGGCTCGGGCCGGAAGCTGTCGAGCAGGACACCATCGAGATAGCTCAGCAGGCGAACGCGCCGGAGAGCGCCCGAGCCATCCGAGATTTCGGGGCACAGCACCCCCTCGCGCGTGGCGAAGACGCGCGGCACCGGCAGCGTTGGATCGGCCTCCTCGAGGTGGCGCAGAACCGCGACCTGAAGGTCGATCTCCTCCTGGCTCTCGCCGGGATTGGCGATCTTGAGAACGTATTGCGCGCCGTCAGCCGCGGTCAGCCGGAAGGTATCGTCCTTCTCGGTCGCAAAGCGCTTGAGCTCCCCCTCGAGACCGTAGAGGTCGCGCGCAAGCGCGGCGCCATCCTCGACGGTCATCGAGTGGAACGGTGTCGAAAGGGCGCCGATGTCGATGGCGCAGCCTGCGCGGCTCTGAACGGTCATCTATCCTCGTCGTGGTAAGGCTGGAGGGCGCCGCGGCAGCACGGCGGAAACGGGTGGATCATGCGGTCATGCCCCGAGGGTCATGAACAGCCCGGCCAGAAGCCGGGTCCGCGGCACGATGCTGTCGATGTCGATATATTCCTCGAGCGTATGGAGCCCGGCCCCCGCAACCCCGAGCGAACAGAGCGACGGGATGCGCAGCGCGCCGGAAAAATTCGCGTCCGAGCCGCCGCCCGCGGAAACGTAAGGGAGGTCCATACCGATCCCGGCGGCGAGCCCCTTGGCAATTTCATAGAGCGCCATCGTCTCGGGCTGTTCGTTTTCCCAGACCGGGCGGAGAACGGTGGTCTCGACGGTGAAGGCGACGCCGTTACGTTCGCCGGCGAGCGCCAGCATCTGCGCGACGCCCGCGTCGAGATCGCTCTGCTTCTTGGCCATCGACAGGACCTGCGCCCGCGCGAAGCTCGGCACGCAGTTGACCCATTGTCCGGAGGTGACATCATTGACCGAGAAGGTGCAGTCCTCTGTGGTCATCTCCTCGATTTCGAGGATACGGCGCGCCAGTTCGCGCACCGCCGAGACCCCGCCCTTCACATCCGCGCCGGCATGGCTCGGCTTGCCCGAGCAGGTGATCTCGTAGCGCGCGATGGCGTAGCGCCCGGTGGTGACGGCATTGCCCGCATGCGCCGGCTCGGGGCAGAGGAAGTAGCGGTTTGCCCGGGCCTCTGCCTCGATGAGTTCGCGTGTCGCGGGCGAGCCGATCTCCTCGTCCGGGGTGAACAGAAAGGTCACCGGAAGCGGCGTCTGAAGAGCGCTTGCGGCGATCTTGCGCATCGCCTCGAGCGCGATGTAATTGCCCGATTTCATGTCCATGATGCCGGGGCCGTAGGCGCGCCGGCCCTCGATGCGGAACGGGTTCTTGGCCAGCGTGCCCACCGGGTGCACCGTATCCATGTGCCCCGAGACAAGGATGCCGGGCTTGCCCTGATCCGGGTGCGGCATCCGCGCCCGCACCGAAGGGCCGCAGCCCATGCGCCCCGGGATGATCTCGATCGTGGCGCCGATCGCGGCGCATTCGAAGGCCACGAGTTCCATCATCCGCGCCAGCGCCGCGGCGTCGTAGCTCGGGCTCTCGCATTCAATCCAGGGCTTCAGGCCCGCGACGATCTCGTCGGCGTTGAAATCGAGTTCGGGGAGCATCAGCACGTTCCTTTTCTGGCGGCGCCGTGTGTCGGCCCGTTGGGTCTGCATCACCGGCGGGATCGAAGCTGCCGGAGGCCGCCATCCCCTCCCCGGTCCGCCGGACATGCCGGAGCGGGCCGCTCCGGACGCGGTCTTGCCCCTAGAAATGACGAATGACGATTGTCGTCAATCCAAAGAATCCGCTTTTTAAACGCCCGCGCGGCCGGAAAGGCCGGTGGCGCCGAAAGATCGGGCATCTCAACCGGCCATCCTTGCTGGGTGGCGCGGCGGGCCTTGTCAGCTTCCCGCCCGCTTTCGCACACACGAAGTGTGAGCCGCGGATGCACCACCAAGCCGCCAATCGGCGAGCCCCCGGACCGCGCCTGCGCAGCTTCCGGTCCTGAGGCCCGCTAAAGAGCGCCTTGCTCCGGCAGTTGCGCGGGGCTCAGCCCAGACCGTAATCCCGTCTGGCCATCTCGTCCGAGAGGAGCCCCGCTTGGACGTCCGCACGCACCTCGGCGTCCGGTCTGTCCGCCGCCGGGCCGAAGCCACCGCCCGAAGGCGAGATGTGGCGGAAGATGTCGCCCTTCTTCATCGTGTAGGGCTGGGTCACGAGCACCGGCAGCTCGGTCTCGACGCCGTCGCGGATCAGCAGGTTGACCGGCCCAGAGCCCTCGGCACCGCCATAAAGCCCGTGCGGCAGGAAATCGCGCTTGTCCGAGCGCAGCGACAGCACGCCGTCGGTCTCGCCGAGATACTCGTATTCGCGGATGAAGGACGGCCCACCGCGATGGCGTCCGGCCCCGCCGGTGTCCTGCACGATGCCATAGCGGCGGATGCGCAGCGGGTAGGAGGCCTCGATCATCTCGACCGGCACATTGGCCTGGTTGGCGCCCATATGCGGCACCCCCACCTGCCCGTCATGGGCCGAGGTCGCGCCCCACGTCCCCATCACGGTTTCCGAGAAGACGAAGGCGCGCCCGTCCTCGTAGCCCGCGAAGGTCGGCACCGTCGAGCCGCCCATGCCATCCGCCGTCACCCGGTCGGGCAGGGCCTGCGCCAGCGCGCCGAACATGGCGTCGATGATGCGGTAGCCGGTGATGCCGCGCGCGCCGCAGGGCGCCGGGTGCACCGAGTTCACCACCGTGCCCTTGGGCGCGGTCACCGTCACCACCCGCTCGAAGCCGTGGCAGTTGGGAATGTCGGACAGCATCACCGAGCGCAGCGCGGTGTAGACCGAGGCCTTGGTGAACGGGATCGGCGTGTTGACGCCCCCCTTCACCTGCGGCGAGGAGCCTGCGAAATCGACGCTGATGGTGTCGTCGTGGATGGTCAGCGCGATCTGGATGACGATCGGCTCGGGGGTCTCGCCCAGGCCATCGAGATGGTCGGTGAAGTGGTAGGTGCCGTTCGGCAGGTCGCGGATCTCGGCCCGGCCGAGGCGCTCGGCATAATCGTGCAGCTCGTGCGCGCAGGCCAGCACGTCGTCGATGCCGTGCCGCGCCACCAGCTCGAGGAACGACCGCCGCCCGGCGTGGCTTGCCGCCATCTGGGCGCGCAGGTCGCCATGCACCATCTCGGGGACGCGGACGTTGAGGCCGACGATCTCCCAGATCGCGGCGTTCATCACGCCCCGCTCGTAGAGCTTGAGGAACGGCAGCCGCAGCCCTTCCTGAAAGATCTCCTCGGCCCCGAGCGCGTTGGAGCCGGGCACGATGCCGCCAACGTCGGCATGGTGCGCCAGCGTCGTCGTCCAGGCGACGAGCCGGTCCTGGTGAAAGATCGGCTCGACGATGTAGATGTCGGGCAGGTGCTGGCCCGCGGCCACGTAGGGGTCGTTGCCGATGAAGACATCGCCCGGGTGGATGTCGCCGGCGTAGCGCTGCATCAGGTGCTGCATCGCGTCGTAGAAGCTGCCGAGGTGCATCGGCGTGGTCACGCCCTGCGCCAGCGTCTGGCCGTCGGCGTCGCAAAGCGCGGTCGAGTAGTCCATGCTGTCGCGCACGATGGGCGAATAGGCCGCGCGCATAAGCATCAGCGCCATTTCGTCGGCGATGGCGTCGAAGGCGTTTTTCATCACCTCCAGGCGGATGGGGTCGATCCGGCTCATTCCGCGGCCTCCTTCTCAGAGATCTCTGCCGCCACCGGCAGGGTGACGATGATGTTGCCCTTGGCGTCGAGCGCCGCGGAGCAGTCCGGCGGCACGATGGTGGTGCCCTCGTATTCCTCGATGATCGCGGGGCCCCGACGGGGGCCCGCCAGCAGCGCCGCGCGGTCGATCACGGCGGTGTCGAGGCGCCCCCATTCGGGGCCGAAATAGACGCTGCGGCGCCGTTCCGGCGCGGCCTCGCGGCGTCGATACTCGGGCAGGCTGCCCGCGCCTTTCTGCACCCGCGCGGTGACGCGCAGACTGACGATCTCGACCGGGGTCTCGGCCAGACGGTAGCCGTAGGAGCGCTCATGCGCCGCGTCGAATTCCTCCCGCGCGGCGGCAATTGCCTCGGGGGTCAGCGCCAGCCCGCCTTCGAAGGGCAGCGTCAGCTCGAAGGCCTGCCCGCGGTAGCGGAAATCGGCCTCGTGGATCAGCTCGACGGTGTCGATCTCGCGGCCGAGCTCGGCGGCAGTCTGCGCGGCGAGCGCGGCAAAGCCCTCGGCCACCGCGCCGGGCGCCACCGCGTCGAGCCGCTGCAACAGCGCCGCCGAGGCCGAGGTCTCGATATCGGCATAGAGCAGCCCCAGCGCCGAGAGCACGCCCGCGCCCGGCGGCACGATCACCGTGCGCACCCCGAGCGAGCGCGCCAGCGACACCGAGTGGATGCCGCCATTGCCGCCGAAGGCGATCATCGCGAAGTCGCGCGGGTCGAGGCCGCGGAAAGTGGTCACCGATTTCACCGCGCGGGTCATCACGGTCGATACCAGCTCGTGCACGCCGTGGGCCGCGTGGTCGAGATCGATCCCCATGGGGCCCGCCACGACGCGCTCGAGCGCCGCGCGGCTGAGCTCGGGGTTGACCGGCACGGCACCGCCGGCCAGCGCCTCGGGGTTGAGGAAGCCCAGCACCATGTTGGCATCGGTCACCGTGGGTTCGGTGCCGCCGGTGCCATAGCAGGCGGGACCGGGATAGGCCCCGGCGCTGTGCGGCCCGACCTTGAGCGCGCCCGCCCGGTCCTGCCAGACGATGGAGCCGCCGCCCGCACCGACCTCCGAGATGTCGATCACCGGCAGCTTGAGGGCGTAGCCGCCCCCCTTGGCGAGCTTCGACGACAGCGAGATGCCTCCGCCGACCTCGTAATCGTCGGCCCGGATCAGGGCGCCGCCTTCGATCAGCGAGGCCTTGGCGGTGGTCCCGCCCATGTCGAAGGTGATGGCATCGGCAAAGCCCGCCTCGAGCATCACCGCCCGCGCCCCGATCACGCCGGCGGCGGGGCCGCATTCGACGATCTGCGCGGGCTTGGCGACCACGGTGCGGCTGTCGACGATGCCGCCGGCCGAGTGCATCATGAAGAACTGCGAGGGCAGTCTGGCCGCCGCCAGCCGGTCGCGCAGCGAGTCGAGATAGGTCTTCACCGGGGGGCCGACGAACGAGTTGATCACCGTGGTAGAGGTGCGCTCGTACTCGCGGATCTCGGGCAGCACGTCGACCGAAAGCGAGACATAGATGCCCGGCAGGTGCTCGGCCAGGAGCGCCCCGATGCGCCGCTCATGCGCGGGGTTGGCGTAGGAATGCAGCAGGCAGACCGCCACCGCCTCGACGCCGCTGTCGCGGATCTGCTCGATCGCCGCGAGCACGCTGTTCTCGTCGAGCGCGGTCAGCACGTTGCCCTTGTGGTCGAGCCGCTCGGTCACCTCGTAGCGCCACTTGCGCGGCGACAGTGCGGGCGGCTTCTCGTAGAGCGGATCGTAGAGCCGCGGCACCCGGATGCGGCGCATCTCGAGCACGTCGCGGAAGCCCTCGGTGGTGATCAGCGCGGTCTTCGCGCCCTTGCCCTCGAGAATGGCGTTGGTGGCGACGGTGCAGGCATGCATGACCTCGCCGATCTCGTCCGGCGACAGGGACTCGACCTCGACCAGCTCGAGGATGCCCTCGGCCACGCCCCGGGCGTAGTCGTCCGGGGTCGAGGAGACCTTGCGGGTGGCGATGGTCCCGTCGGCGCGGATGAGCGCCACATCGGTGAAGGTGCCGCCGATATCCGCGGCGATACGAAGCTTTTCGGTCACGATGGGTGATCCCCGGCAACTGGCCGGCGGGGAAGACGGCCCCGCCCGGCGCGTGAAAGATGATGATGAGGGCGCAGAGCGGGCGGGCCGTCCTGCACCTGCGGTGGACTGGCATGTCCGGGCGCGGCGGACGACGCGCCGGGCCCTGTGATGATCGGGCGGGCGTCAGGCATCGCCCCAGCCCCCGCCGCCCGGCGTCTCGAGGATCACCGCTTCGCCGTCGCCGAGCGTGAGCGAGCCCTTGGCGGGCTGCAGCTCGAGCTTGCCGTCCCGGGTCATCGTGGCGTTGCGCCCGGGCGCCCCGTCGGCCCCGCCGTGCAGCCCGTAGGGCGCAAAGGCCCGCCGGTCGGTCTGCAGCGAGACCCGCGCGTCGTGGCCGACGATCTGGATCGCGCGCACCACGCCATCGCCACCGCGATGCCGCCCCTCGCCGCCGGTGCCCTCGCGCAGTTCGTAGCGCAGGCAGCGCAGCGGGTAGCTGATCTCGAGCGCCTCGATGGGCGTATTGAGGGTGTTGGACATGTTGGCGTGCACCCCCGACATGCCCGGACCCATGGGGCGCCCGCCCTGCCCGCCGCCCGAGGTCTCGATATAGGTGTAGGGCCGGCCGTTGCGCGGATCGGTGCCGCCGATGCCGATCAGGTTCATCGTGCCGTTCGAGGCCGCCGCGATGCGCTCGGGCGCGATCTGGGCAAAGGCGCGCAGGATGGTGTCGGCGAGCCGCTGCGTGGTCTCGGTGTTGCCCGCGCAGACCGCCGCCGGGCGCTGCGCGTCAAGGAAGCTGCCCTTGGGAATGTCGACCGTCACCGGGCGCAGCACGCCGGCATTGGGCGGCAAGCTCGCGTCGGTCAGCAGCTTGAGACAATAGAACGTGGCCGACCAGCACATCGGGGCCACCGCGTTGACGTTGCCGCGCACCTGCGGCGAGGTGCCGGCGAAATCGAACAGCACCCGGTCGCCGGTCAGCTCGACCTTCACCCGGATCCACACCGGCTCGTCCGACGAGCCGTCGCTGTCGAGGCAATCCTCGGCGGACCACACGCCCTTGGGCAGCTCTGCCATCCGCGCCCGCATCCGTCGCTCGGTATAGTCGAGGATCGCGCCAAGCCCCTGTTCGAGTGTCTCGGCGCCGAAGCGTTCGGCCAGCTCGCCCATGCGCCGCGCCCCGATCCGGAGCGCCGCGAGCTGGGCGTTGAGATCGCCCCGTCGTTCTTCCGGGGTGCGGACATTGGCCAGCACCATCTCGAGGATGTCGTCCTGCAACACCCCGGCCCGGTAGAGCCGCACCGGCGGGATGATCAGGCCTTCCTGAAAGATCTCGGTGGAGCGGCCCGGCATCGAGCCCGGCTCCATCCCGCCAACGTCGGAATGGTGCGCCCGCGTCGCCACATGCGCCACCCGCCGCCCGTCGATGAAGACCGGCGCGATGAGCGTGATGTCGGGCAGGTGCGCGCCGCCCACGTAAGGGTCGTTGACGATGACCACGTCGCCCTCGGCAAGCGCGCCCGTGCGCTCGAGCGTCGGCCCCACCGCCCGCAGCATCGAGCCAAGGTGCACCGGCACGTGCTCGGCCTGCGCCACCAGCTCGGCATCGGCGGTGAAGATCGCGCAGGAGGCATCCATGCGCTCCTTGATGTTGGGCGAGAAGGAGGTGAGCTTCAGCACCGAGCCCATTTCCTGCGCCGTCGCCTCGAGCGCGTTGCGCAGCACTTCCAGCCGGATCGGATCGAAACCGCTCATTCCGCGACCTCCACGAGAATGCTTCCCGAGCCGTGCACCGTCGCGCGGTCGCCGGGATAAAGGATGGTGGTGGAGGAGACCTCCTCGATGGCCGCGGGCCCCGCGATCACGTCGCCGGCCCTGAGCCCGTCGCGCGCCCAGACCCGGGCTTCGTGCCAGGCGCCCTCGCCGCCGCCGTCGCCCGGTTCGAAATAGATCCGCCGGGTGCCGCGCAGGGCGTCTTCGGCGGGCGTGCCGGTGCCCTCGGGCAGCTCGGGCAGCGCCGGCTTGTCGATGCGGCCGATGCCGGTGACGTTGACCCCCACCACCTCGAGCGGCGCGCTCGGGTCGGCATGGCCGAAGCGGGCCAGATGCGCCGCGTTGAACGCCTCGGGCAGCGCCTCCCACCAGCCCGGCTGCGCCGGGTCGGCGGCGATGGGCAGGGCAAAGCTCTGGCCGTCATAGCGCAGGTCGAGCCGGATCTCGAAGACCCGCCGGTCCTCGGGCACGCCATCGGCGGCGAGATGCCCGGTCGCACGCTGCACCAGCCGCTCGATCAGGGCGCGCGCACCGGCCTCGCCGAGATCGGCGAAGGCGGCCACATGGGTTTCGACGAAATCGTGCCGCAGGTCCGAGATCAGCTGACCAAGCGCGCAGAGAATGCCCGGCGTCGGCGGCACCATGACGCTCGGCATCTTGAGGTCGCGCGCAACCGGGCTGCCATGCATCGGCCCGGCGCCGCCGAAGGGCACCAGCGCGAAATCGCGCGGGTCGTAGCCGCGCTCGACCGAGACCACGCGGATGCCGCGCACGATATTGGCATGCGCCACCCGCAGGATGCCCGCCGCCGCCTCTTCGAGGCTCAGCCCTAGCGGCACTGCGATGTCGCGCTCGATCACCCGCGCGGCGCCGGTCACGTCGAGCTCGAGCGTGCCGCCAAGCCGCGAGCTGCCGTCGAAGCGCCCGAGCACGATATTGGCGTCGGTGACGGTGGGGCGGTCGCCGCCCCGGCCATAGCAGACCGGCCCCGGCACCGCCTCGGCGCTCATCGGCCCGACGCGCAGCGCGCCGCCCTCGTCGATCCACGCGATCGAGCCGCCCCCTGCCCCGATGGCGTTGATATCGATCACCGGGAGCTGGATCGGCACCGTCTCGAGCGAGGCGCTGCGGGTAATCTCGGGGACACCGTCGCGGATCAGGCTGATATCGGTCGAGGTGCCGCCGATATCCATGGTGATGATGTCGGGAATGCCCGCCTCTCCGGCCACATGCGCGGCGGCCACGACCCCGCCCGCGGGCCCGGAAAGCACCGTGTGCACAGGCTTTTCGCGGGCGCTGTCGAGGCTCATCAGCCCGCCCGCCGCATCCATCACCATGACCGGGCGCTCATCGCCGACGCCGAGCCCCGCCTCGGGATCCTGCAGGATGCCCGAGAGCGTGCGCAGATAGGTTTCCATCACCGGGCGCAGGTAGGCGTTCAGCACCGTGGTGCTGGCGCGCTCGTATTCGCGAAACTCCGAGTTGATCTCGGTCGAGGCGCAGATCGCGACCCCGGGCAGCTCCTCGGCGAGGATCTCGCGCGCGCGGCGCTCATGCGCCGGGTTGGCGTAGGCGTGCAGGAACAGGATGCCCACCGCCTCGACCCCCGCCGCCGCCATGGCGCGCGCCGCCGCGCGGACGTCATCCTCGTTCAGGGCCTCGATCTCCTGCCCGGCGTAGTCGAGCCGCCCGCCGGCGGTGAAACACAGCTCGCGCGGGACAAGCTGCTCGGGGCGCACCACGGTGATGTCGAAAAGCGTCGGGCGGTTCTGGCGCCCGATCAGCAGCAGGTCGCGGAACCCGCGATTGGTCAGAAAGGCGGTGCGCGCGCCATTGCGCTGGATCACCGCGTTGGTCGCGGTGGTCATGCCGTGGCCGATATAAGAGACATCCCGCCCGGTCGCCCCCTGCAGCGCGAGCGCCGTCTTCAGGCCTTCGGCGGTTCCGAGCGCACGGTTTTCCGGCGTGGTCGACACCTTCGAGACGGTGATCCGGCGGCTCGCGGAATCGTAGGCGATGCTGTCGGTGAATGTACCCCCCACGTCCGACGCCACCCGCACCCTCTGCTCGACAGTCATGGGATTCTCCTGTAACGGTATCGTTACAGTTATAGATCGGAGAAGTCCGATTCCCGTCAAGAACAAAATTTTCCCCAGAGGATGCATTGCGACGGAACCCGGGGGGCATATGGCCGGGGCCATCCGAAACGGCTAGGATTTCGGCATCGAGGAAGGCGGCAGGATGAGCACAGAGACGAAACCGCAGCAGCCGGGGAGCGAGACCGCCGCGCCGACGCACAAGCAGCGCAGCGAGGCGACCCGTGCGCGCATCCTCGACGCGGCGCGCAGCCAGTTCGTCGCGAACGGGCTCGAGGGCACGCGGATGGAGGCCATCGCCGCCGAGGCGGGCGTGAACAAGGCGTTGGTCTACCGCCATTTCGGCAGCCGCGAGCAGCTCTACCGCATGGTGCTGAACGCGGCCTATGCCGAGATGCGCAAGGGCGAGAGCGCCCTCGCACTGTCAAGCGATCCGATCGAGGCGATCGACCAGATCGTCTCCTTCACCCTCTCCTACTATGTCGAGCACCCGGACTTCCTGATCCTGATCGGGATCGAGAACCTGCACCGGGGTGCGCATATCCGCACGCTCGACCGAGGCAGCCTGCGCGTCTCCGACCTGATTGACCGCTACCGCGGCATCATCGAGAACGGCGTCGGGAAAGGCGTGTTCCGGCCGGGGATCGACCCGGTCGACCTTTATACGCTGGTGTCGTCGCAATGCTGGTACGCGGTGGCCACGTCCTACACTTTCGGCTTCACCTTCGACGTCGATGTGCTCGCGCCCGAAGAGATCGCGGCACGCAAGGCGCTTATCAAACGCACGGTCCTCGGCTTCGCCCGGGACGTTGGCCTGCCAGAAGAGCAGATCTGAAGACCGGGGGCCGGCCTGCGCTCCGCCTACCGCCGAGACCGTCGCTCTTTCGCCGGCTCCGACCGGAACGCGTGATTTGGCATCGCGCCCCGGTCAGCCCTGCCCCTTCTGCCTCACCATGCGCTGGTCGCGAAGTGCGCCCTTGCCGCGCGCCTTGAGGAGGGAGGCCCCTCGCATCTCCAGCACCGGCAGCGCGGCCAGCACGTTGACGATGTGGAACATCGTCGGCATCTGCTCGAATGTCGCGCCGTTGAAGGCGAACTCGGCGGTGCCGGTCTGGAAAAGCTCGATCCGGCTTGCGGTCTTCGGGGACGGGCTCAGCATCACGCGGGTGCGCGCCTCGTGCGGAGTGTCCTGCCCCATCGGCGGCATATACGCATAGTGAAACACCCCGTCCGTCGGGGCGGGTTTCGGCGGCTCCGCATCCGTCAGGCCCGAAAGGGTCAGATGGAAGAACGCGTGGCCGTCCCAGCTTGCCCGGCAGACCCGCGTGTCCGCGACGGTCATCGGCTCGGGCAATTCGCAGTAGAGCTTGTTGAAGCCCAGCTCCTCACGGCCGCTCAGGATCGGCTCGGGGCGGTTCTCCCACAGCACGGTGAGAAGCGCGCCGGTCAGGCGTTCCGATGCGCCGTCGAAGCTCACCGGCAGCTTGACCCCAAGCATCGAATAGGACCGCCCGGCCAGCCAGGCGAGATCGTGCAGGATGGTGTGCTCGACCGTGACGACCGGGTCTCCCGCAAGCGCGAAACCGTGCGGCAGCAGCGCCTCAAGCGCCGCGCGATCCGACAGGAAGCGCAGGCTCGTCACTGTGAAGGGCGCGTCGCTGCCGTCGAAGGTCTCGCCCGCCGGCCCCTGCCGGGGCCCCACCGTGGGGCCGAAGAGCACCGGCATGCGGTAGCGCGCCTCGGGATCGAAGACGAAGCTCATTCCGCCGCCTCCATCATGCTCGTCATCCACGGGCAGTTCGGCGCCCGGCCTCCCCGGCGCGCCAGATTGAGGCGCTGCTCTTCCAGCTTCCGGCGCGGACCGTCCTCCATGTAAAGCCGGTCGTGCCCCCAGAGGCTGGGGCCGTCATGCATCTCGTAGGGCTCCCAGCTCTGCTCGTCGATCAGCAGACCGCCAAAGCCGCTCTCGATGAAAAAGCCCGAGGGCGAATGGGTGTAGAAGCTTTGCATGTAATCGTTGGTGTGGCGCCCGAGGGTAAAGGCCAGCCGCCCGTCCTCCTGCTGCGCGAGATCGTGCCCCTGCCCCACATCGTCGAGCATCTGGTACTCGACCATGAAGTGGTGGAAGCCCTGCGCCCCGACCCCGGCCATGGCAAAGGAGTGGTGGCGCGAATTGCAGTGGAAGAAGTAGATCGGAAACGGCGTGCGGATGTAGTCCGAGATCCTGAAGCCCAGCAGATCGACATAGAACGGGATCAGCGCGTCGACATTGGCGGCCTTCAGAACCGCGTGCCCCATCCCGAGCGCGCCGGTCTTGAACCCGCTGATGCTGCGGCCCGGTTCGAACGGGTCCGAGGTGACCTGCGGGCCTTGGAAGACCTCGATCACGTTGCCCTCGGGGTCGCGAAAGCGGATCATCTGGGTGACGAAACGCTCGTCGCAGAGCGCCTGTCCGGCGACCTCCACCGCGACGCCCGCGTTCTCCAGCCGCGAGGCCAGACGGTCGAGCGCCGCCGCGTCGGCCACCTCCCAGCCCATAAAGCCCAGCCCGTCATCCTCGGCCCCGGTGACCACCAGGCGCTGGTTGCGGTCGTCCATCCGGAAGGCGCGGACCTGCGCCCCGCGATCGACAAGCTGCATCCCCAGAAGCCCCGTCGCATAGCGCGACCAATCCTCGACCCGCGTCGAATTGATCCCTATATAGCCCAGCGAAGTGATTTCCATTGCGTCCTCCCGTACCGATGGCTGCATTCGCGACAGCAGACGGCATCGCTGCGCCGAGGCCAATTCCATCGCGCGCAGCGTTCACCACGTGAACGAATCCGATTGCGGCATCGGCCCGACCGGGCTCCTATGGCAGGGTCTCGCGACGGCAGGTGCGGCCTGCGCGTGCGGGGGGGCAATGCGGCGCGGAAGGGGGGGAGACATCATGACGGTCTACAAGGCGGTCCGCGCGCTCGAGCGCGGGCTGGTGATCCTCGAGGCGATCAACGAGAAGGACGGGATGCGCACGCAGGAGGTGGCGGATTACTGCGGGCTGTCGCGGCCCACGGTGTTCCGTCTGCTCGAGACGCTGGAGGCGCAGGGCTTCGTGCAGCAGTCGAAATCCGACGGTGCCTGGCACCCGACGCTGCGCTGCAACCTGCTGAGCTGCGGCTATCTCGACAAGGCCTGGGTCGGCCAGATCGCGATGCCCGAGATGATGCGCCTCGGCACCCAGATCCTCTGGCCCATCGACCTCGTGACCCTGTCCGAGGATTCGATGCAGGTCCGCCAGTCGACCCACAAGTTCAGCCCGTTCTCCTTCGACGTCTCAATGATCGGCAAGAAGCTCCCGATGCTGATGACCGCCGGCGGGCGCGCCTACCTCTCCTATTGCCCGGAGGCGGAGCGCGAGGAGATCCTCGACAACATGCGCAAGACCGACAAGCCCGAGCATCACCTCGCCCAAGACGCGCGTTTTCTGTCCAAGATCATCCAGCTGACCCACGAGCGCGGCTATGGCTTCCGCACCGAGGAATGGCGCCCCAACACCGTCTCGATCTCGATGCCGGTGATGAAGCGCGGGCGGCCCATCGCCTGCCTCACGGTGACCAGCCTGAAGACCGCCGTCTCGCTCGAGGAGCTGGCGCGGAAGTTCGGTCGCAAACTGCGCCAGAGCTGCGACCGGATCGAGGCGCTGATCGCCAAAGAGCCCGACTGAACCGCGTCCCGGCTTGACCGACCGGCCAGAGCGCGACGAGGCTGCCGTTCACTCTGCGGACGCAACCGGCGTCGCGCGCCCCTTTCCCGCAGCCCCGCGCTAGGCTGCCCGACAGCAACGAACGGACGGCCCACATGACCAAACCCTTTCTCACCTGCGCCCTGCTCGGCAATGGCACCACGCGCGCGATGAACCCGGCGCTTCCGATCACACCGAAGGAGATCGCCGACGACGCCATCGCCGCGTGGAAAGCCGGCGCGGCGGTGGCGCATATCCATGTGCGCGACCCTCAGACACAGCTTCCCGCGATGGAGACCGCGCTCTATGCCGAGGTGGTCGAACGGATCCGGGACGTGACCGACGAGCTGATCCTCAACCTCACCACCGGCACCGGCGGGAGGCTGGACCTGTCTGCCGGTCCCGACGGCGGGCTGGCCTCGGCCGAGGCCCGGACCGCGCATATCGCCGCCATCCGGCCCGATATCGCCACCTTGGATCTCAACACCATGTGGTTCGCCAACAGCGTCGTGGTGAACACGCCCGACACCATCCGCGCGATGGCACAGATCATTCACGACGCGGGCGCGCGCCCGGAGATCGAACTCTTCGATTCCGGCGACATCTCTCTTCTGCATGAGCTCATCGCCTCCGGCGATGTCGACCCCGCGCCGCTCTGCTCCATCGTGATGGGTGTGAAGCACGGCTTCGTGCCGACCCCCGAAACGCTCTCCTATGCCCGCTCGCTGCTGCCAGCCGGCGCGATCTGGACCGGCTTCGCCACCGGGCGCATGGCCTATCCGATGATGGCGGTGTCGCTGGTGAGCGGCGGCAGCATCCGCATCGGGCTCGAAGATGCGGTCAAGCTCGACCGCAAGACGCTGGCCCCGTCGAACGCGGCGATGGTCGAAAAGGCCGTGCAGCTGGCCGAGACGCTCGGCTATGAGCTGGCGACCCCCAAGGAGGCGCGTGCCCGTCTGGGGCTGGCGTCATGACCGGTCTCGTCCTCTTCCACAGCCCGAATTCCTGTTCGGAGGGCATTGCGCTGCTGCTGCGGGTGATCGGCACCCCGCACGAGATCCGCACCGTCAGCCTCGCCCAGAAGGCGCAGCACGCGCCCGAGTATCTGGCGCTGACAGCCAAGGGCAAGGTCCCTGCCCTGCTGCGCCCCGATGGCAGCGTGCTGACCGAGTTCACCGCGATTGCCTTCTGGCTCGCCAAACGCTTTCCCGAGGCCGGGCTGATCGGCACCGGCGCGGAGGCCGAGGCCCGCGCGCTGGAGATCGTCGATTTCATCGTCGCGAGCCTGCACATGCGCGGCTTCACCCTGCTCAAGGTGCCGCAGAAATTCCTTTCCGACCCGGAGGCGCAGGCCGCCCTGCGGGCGCATGGCCGGGCCGAGGTTGAGAAGGGGCTGGCGCTGCTCTCGGGCATGCTCGGAGAGCAGGCGTTCCTTCTGGGCCAGTTCGGCATCGCCGATGCCGCGGCCTATTACACGCTTCGCTGGGCCGAGCAGGAAAAGGTCGCGCTGCCGGGAAACCTCGAAGCGCTGCTTCGCCGCATCGAAAGCTTCGGCTGATCCGCCGCGCCACGGCCCGCGCCGTTCACGCTGTGAACGTCATGGCGGATTGCCGTGAAACCCCGGCCCGCCGGTTGTTTGGTCACTCCGATCCAAGGCCGCAGCTGGGAGGACTTCACCGTGGCATCCTATCCGTCCGACATTCCCGTCGTCATCGTCGGCGCCGGGCCGACCGGGCTCACCACCGCGCTGCTTCTGGCACGCTATGGCCTGCGCTCCATCGTCCTAGAGAAGAACCCGGCGCCGATGGATATCCCGCGCGCCATCGTGCTCGACGACGAGGGCGCGCGCAGCTTCCAGACCTTCGGCGCCGATGCCCGGACAATGTGCGAGATCGTGCTCGGCGACGGCGCGGCCTATGTCGACGATGACGGCTCGCTGATCGCTCGTGTCGGCACCGGCCCCGAGATCTATGGCTTCGCCAAGCGGCACTTCATCAACCAGCCCGAGATGGAAACCGCGCTTCGCGACCTCATGGCCAGCGAGCCGCTCTGCGAGATCCGCTTCTCCTCCGAGGTCACAGACACCATTGAGGCCGAAGGCGGCATCACCGTCAGGCTCACGGATGCGGATGGCACTTCTCACGAGATCGCCGCGCAATACGTGGTGGCCGCCGATGGCGGGCGCAGCCCGATCCGCGAGCGGCTGGGCCTGCGCATGGACGGCTCGACCTACAGCCAGGACTGGATCGTCATCGACACGATGAACGACCCCGACCAGAGCAACTATTCGACCTTCTACTGCTCGAACAAGCGCCCGCATGTCTCGGTCCCGGCACCGAAGGGCGGGCGGCGCTACGAGTACATGCTGCTTCCGGGCGAGACCCACGAACAGGTGCTGGAGGAGGGCTTCGTCAAGGCGCTGGTCGCGCCCTATCGCGACCTTGCTCCGCAAGACATCATCCGCAAGACGATCTACACCTTCCACGCCCGCATCGCGAGCAAGTGGCGGGTGGGCCGGATTCTGCTGGCGGGCGACGCCGCGCACCTGACACCGCCCTTTGCCGGGCAGGGCATGAATGCCGGGCTGCGCGACGCCACCAACCTCGCGTGGAAGCTGCCGGCGGTGATCGCGGGCGGGGCGAGCGACGCCATCCTCGACAGCTACGAGACCGAGCGCCGGGATCCCGCCTGGGCGATGATCCAGCTTGCGGTGATCATGGGCGATATCGTCATGCCCATCGACCCCGCGCAGGTCGCCTTTCGCGCCCAGCTCATGCAGGCGCTGAAGCCGTTCCCCGGGGTCCAGGACTACCTGCTGCAGATGAAATTCAAACCGCGCCCGCGCTACGCCGGCGGCCTCTTCCTCGGGCTGGAGGACGCGCCCTTCGAGGGCGCTCTCATCGGCGAGATGATCCCGCAGCCCGATCTTGGCGCAGGCGGCGGCACCGTGAAGCTCGACGATCTGCTCGGGCCGGGCTTTGCGCTGATCGCCCAAGATGCAGCGGGCGCCGAGGCGCTGGCCGCCTGCACAGAGACAGGCCTCTCGGGCCTGCCTCTTGGCAAGGTCTATATCCCCTACGGCACCGCAAGCGATGCGTTTGCCGCGACACCGGCCGTCGACGAGCGTGCGCGTCTTTTGCGCACCCATCGCGATCAGATCCTTCTGATCCGCCCCGACCGCTACTGCGCCGCCGCTTTCGCCCCCGAGGCGCTTGACAGCGGGCTCGCGGCCTATGACGCCATGATGCGCGCTGCTCCATAGCCGAAATGGAGCGCGGGCGCGTTCACAGAGTGAACGGATGCCTCTGCGGATTTGAGGCAAATTCTCTGACTGGGCATCCTGCATCGCACGCGGATGCCCGGTTGGCGCTGGCCGGATCACCGCGCCGGAAAGATGTCGGGGCAGCGCCCCGACAAGGGGGGAGACTTCATGCACCGCGTCCTACATCTCTTCACGCAGAGGCTTGCGCATTATCTCGCGCTGCTCGGCTTCACCGGGCTGCTGGTCCTGTCGGTCATGGTGGTGCTCGACATCATCCTGCGCACCGTCGCGGATTTTCCGCTGAAGGGGGTCAACGACATCTCTGCCATGGTGATGGCGGTGGTGATCTCGGCCTGCATCCCGCAATCGCTTCTGGTCAAGCAGAGCATCTCGGTCGAGGTGCTGGGCCAGATCCTCGGCGGGCGGATGCGCCTGCTGCTCGACGTCATCGCCAGCCTCGCGGTGCTGGTCTTCTTCTCGCTGCTGGCGTGGCAATTCATTCCCTATGCCGCCTCGGTCACCGACAGCGGTGAGCGGACATGGGTGCTGCACTGGCCGGTGGGGCCATGGTGGTACGCCGCCACCGCCTGCTTCATCGTCTCGACGCTGGCCCAGCTCATGGTGCTGATCGACGACATCGTCGCCTTCGCGCTCGGCCATCCCTGGTCTGCGGCGCCGAAGCTGATGGCCGGAGGCAAGTGACGATGGATCCGCTTCTCGTCGCCGGACTCGGCTTCGTGATCATGTTCGCCATGATCCTCCTGCACGTCCCCATCGGCATCGCCATGGGCTTTGTCGGCATCGGCGGCTTCGCGTCGGTCGTGGGCTGGCAACCGGCGCTGTCGCTTCTGGCAAGCGAACCCGCAGCCACGCTCACCAACCTCAATCTCGCGGTGATCCCGCTCTTCATGCTGATGGGCAACCTCGCCGCGGCGGCGGGGCTGGCCAACGATGTCTACAACATCGCCCATGCCTTCATCGGCCACCGCAAGGGCGGGCTGGCAACGGCCACCGTGCTTGGCTGCGGCGGCTTCGGCGCGGTCTGCGGCTCGGGCGTCGCGACCACGGCAACCTTCGGCAAGGTCGCCCTGCCCGAGATGCTCGAGCGCAACTACGCGCCCTCGCTTGCCACCGGCGCTATCGCTGCCGGAGGCACGCTGGGGATCATCGTGCCGCCCTCGACGATCATGGTGCTCTACGCCATCCTGACCGAGCAATTCGTGGTCGAGCTCTTCACCGCCGCGCTGATCCCGGCGGCGCTCGCCGTGGTGCTCTACACGCTTGCGGTGCGCGCCACCGTCGTCTTCGACAAGAGCGCCGCCGCCGAGATTGCCCCGCTAAGCTGGCCCGAGCGCTTCGCCGAGCTGCGCAAGGGCTGGGGCGTCGTGGTGCTGTCGGTGGTGGTGCTGGGCGGGATCTATTCCGGCATCTTCACCGTGAACGAAGCCGCCGCGGTCGGTGTCGTGGTCGCCTTCCTGTTCCTGATCGCGCGCAAGGGCGTCAACCTCAGGGAACTCACGACGATCCTCGTGAGTGCGTCGACCACCACCGCGATGATCTACGTGATGGTCTTCGGCGCGACGATCTTTTCCTATTTCATGGCGATCACCGATGCGCCTTCGGTGATCGTCGACGCCATCGTCGGGCTGAACCTGCCGCCGCTCGGCGTGATCGCGATGTTCCTCCTGCTCTACATCGTGCTCGGCGCGGTCTTCGACGAAGTGGCGGCGATGATCATCACCATCCCCTTCGTGATCCCGGTGGTGCAGCATCTGGGCTTCGATCTGGTCTGGTGGGGCATCATCAACGTGATCGTCATCGAGATCGGCATGATCACCCCGCCCATCGGGATCAACGTCATGGTGCTTAACGCCATGCGGCGCGACATCCCGATCCAGCAGATCTACAAGGGCATCTTCCCCTTCTTCATCGCCGACATGCTGCGGCTGGCGATCCTCGTGGCCTTCCCGGCGCTGACGCTCTGGTTGCCGGGCTTCCTGCGCTGATCTCGTTCACCAGGTGAACGTTCCGAGTAAAACCCAACACGCTCTGCCCGGGCCGCCGTAGGAATCGACGACGTTCGGGATCCCGGACCGGAACATCAGGGAGGAAACATGTTCTACACGTCTTTTGCATCCGCCGCCGCACTCGCCATAGCCTTCACATGCGGTGCTGCCTCGGCCGAGACCCTGCGCTTCTCCAGCTTCGAGCCGCCGGTCGCCTTTCTGACCAAGGACGTGTTCTCGGCCTGGGCCAGCTCCGTCGAGGAGGCCACCGGAGGCCAGGTCAAGGTCAAGATCTTTGCCGGCGGCACGCTCGGCCGGTCGCCGGCGCAGCAGCTCAAGCTGGTCGAGGACGGCGTCGCCGATGTCGCCTTTATCGTGCCGGGCTACAACCCCGGCGTTTTCCCCGGCGTGACCGTGGGTGAGCTGCCCTTCGTCGTCACCTCGTCCAAGACCGGTTCCGAAGCCATGTGGTCGGTGTTCGAGCAGGGCCTGCTCGAAGGCGATTTCGACAAGTACAAGGTCATCGGCCTGTTCACCAGCGCACCGCAGCACGTTGCGTCCAAGGGCGAGATCATGTTGCCCGAGGACATGGAGGGCCGCAATTTCCGCGCCTCCTCGCCCGCCCTTCTGGCCGCGATCGAGGACATGGGCGCGGTCGCCGTCGGCGGCATCACCGGGCCGACCATCGCCGAGAGCATCTCGCGCGGGGTGATCGAGGGCAGCTTCAACGAATGGAACGCGATCAGGAGCTTCCGCGTCGGCGAAGCGGTGGACCACGTGCTCGAAGTGCCGATGGGCACCAGCCCGCTGATGATCGTGATGAACAAGGACAAGTTCGCGAGCCTCTCCGCCGAGGCGCAGGCGGCGATCGACTCGGTCTCCGGTGCGGCCTTCGCGACCAGCTTCGGCGAGGCCTTCGATGCCGAGAACGCCGCGTCGCGGGCACAATATCTCGAGGCCGGCAAGATCACCGTGACCGAGCCCGATCAGGCGGTGCTCGACGCGTGGGAGGCCGCCTCCGCACCCGCGATTGCGGCCTGGCTCGCCGAGGGTGACGACCGCCAGGCGCTGCTCGACGCCTATCGCGCTGCCATCGGGGAGTGATCCCCGCGCAGCCGATCCGCCGGCCGCGCGTCGGCTTCCTCCCGCGCTGCCCGAAGGCCTCCTCCGGGCAGTTGCGGGGCGACCCCCATTCTCCCCATGCGCAGGAAAGGATTTCTCATGCGTCTCGTCTCGTTCAAAACCCCTGACGGAACCGCCTCCTACGGCATCATGGAAGGCGACAAGATCAAGGATTGCGGCGCGGCACTCTCGGGCAAATACGCCGATCTGCGCGCGGTGCTGACCGCTGGTGCGCTCGCCGAGCTCGATGCCGCCGAAGGCCCTCTGCTCGACATGGGCGCGGTCGAGATGCTCTCGCCCGTCCCCAACCCCGACAAGATCCTCTGCATCGGGCTCAACTACCTGAGCCACATCAAGGAAACCGGTCGCGACAAGCCCAAATACCCGTCGATCTTCACCCGCTACCCGTCTTCGGTGCTCGGGCATGGCGTGGCGCTGATCCGCCCCAAGGCTTCGGAGAAGTTCGACTATGAAGGCGAGCTTGCAGTGATCATCGGCAAGGAAGGCCGGCATATCGCGGCAGAGGACGCCTTCGATCATGTCGCCGGCTACGCCTGCTTCAATGACGGCTCGATCCGAGACTACCAGATCCACACCTCGCAGTTCTGGCCCGGCAAGAGCTTTGACGACACCGGCTCGATGGGGCCGTGGCTCGTCACGGCGGACGAGATCGGGGATATCGGCGCCGCAAAGCTCGAGACCCGCGTCAATGGCATGAAGGTGCAGGAAACCACCATCGACGATCTGGCGATCACCATTCCCGAGATCATCGCCTATTGCTCAACCGTCACCAAGCTGCTGCCCGGCGACGTCATCGCCACCGGCACCCCCGGCGGGGTCGGCCGCTTCCGCGAGCCGCCGCTCTACATGAAAGAAGGCGACGTCTGCGAGGTCGAGATCGCCGGCGTGGGCCTTCTGTCGAACCCGGTGGTCGACGAGGCGTAAGCCCGCTCCCAACACGCGCATTCAAGGGCCCGCCGGTGACGGCGGGCCCGCTGCGTTTCTGGCACAGGCCCGGCACCCAGCGCGTCCGCGCCGCCCACGCGGATCGAAGCCGCGACCGCCGCGCTCTCCCGTGCGCGCTGCATCGCGCAGAGTCCGCCAGACGGACAGATCTGGCGCGACGCTGTGGTGCGAATCGCGGGCACGCTAAAGAGGTATGAACAGGACAGCTTTGGGAGGAGCGCAATGGAACGGCGTCAAACCCGCCCCTTCGGGCGGCAACGGAGAAGGTTTGCCTGCCGCCGGGCGGCGCCCGTGATGGCGCAACGGAGGACCGGCAAATGAGCACCGGTCGTGTCGGAGCCGCGGTCTCCAGAAGCTTCCTCTATGCCGCCGGCGCCTGCTTTCTCTTCGGCACCGGGGTCACCGTGATCGATGTCGCCCTGCGCGCCACAGCCGGCGCCAACGTGCCCGCGGCCATCGAGCTTACCTCGCTGTCGATCGGACTCGGGGCGCTGCTCTCGATGCCGGTCTGCTACGCCAAGCGCAACCACGTGACCGCACGGCTGCTCTCCGAGATGGCGCCGCACCGCTTTCGCCGTCCGCTGGGCGGACTCGGCGCTCTGGTCTCGCTGGGCTTCGCGGCGCTGCTGCTCTTCATCATGACCGAGAACGCGCTGTCGAAGCTCGGCTCGCCCGAGACCACCTCGGATCTCGGCCTGTCGATGCCGCTGGCGCTGAGCGTCGTGGCGCTGTCGCTCGGCGCGGCGCTGGTCGGCGCGCTGGTGGGGCTGGCCTTCGAGCTGTCGCCCTCGACCGGGGGTGACGCATGAGCGGGCTGCTGCTGGGCGGGATCGGCTTTGCCGCCGCCATCGTGATGATCTTCCTCGAGATCCCCGTGGCCGTGGCGCTCGGGCTGGTCGGGCTGATCGGCTCCGGCATGATCATCGGCTTTCCCGGCGCCATGGCAATCGGCGCCACGACGATCTGGGACAGCGTGACGAACTACACGCTGACCATGCTGCCGCTCTTCGTGATGATGGGCAATCTCGCCGCCCATAGCGGGCTCTCGACAAGGCTCTACCGGTCGATGTCGACCCTGATCGGCCACCGCCGCGGCGGGCTGGCGCTTGCCACCATCGGCGCCTCGGCCGGCTTCGGGATGATCTCGGGCTCGAGCCTCGCCACCACCGCCACCATGGGCCGCATCGCGATGCCGGAGATGCAGGAGGCGGGCTATACCCGCGCGCTCTCGGCGGGATCGGTGGCCGCCGGAGGCACGCTCGGCATCCTCATTCCGCCCTCGACGGTGCTGGTGATCTACGCCTTCATCGCCGAACAGTCGATCCGCGACCTGCTGCTGGCCACCGCCGGGCCGATCACGCTCGCGGTCACGCTCTACTGCCTCGCGATCTGGGTGCCGATCTGGCTCGGCTGGTCGCAGGCGCCGCAGCGTGCCCGGGCACGGGGCGAGGAGCGCGCGCTTGCGATCCGTGAGCTGCTGCCGCCGGTGGGGATCTTCGGGCTGATCATGGGCGGGCTCTATACCGGCGTCTTCACCGCCAACGAGACCGCCGCCATCGGCGCCGGCGTGGTGCTGGCCTACGGCGCCCTGTCGCGCCGCCTGTCGCTCGCGGGGTTCATCGCCGCGGTAACCGACACCGCGGTGACCTGCGGCGCGCTCTACCTCGTGCTGATCGGGGCCAACCTCTTCAACTTCTTCCTCGCCCTCTCGGGCCTGCCCTTCTCGCTCACCGGAATGTTCGCGGGCATCATCGAGCAGCCGCTGCTGGTGATCGCGCTGATGCTGGCGATCTACCTCGCGCTCGGCACGCTGATGGACAGCCTCGCGATGCTGCTGCTGACAGTGCCGCTCTTCGTGCCCATCGCCCAGGCCGCCGGGATCGACCTCGTCTGGTTCGGCATCTTCGCGGTGATGGTGGTCGAGATGGGGCTCATCACCCCGCCGGTCGGCATGAACCTCTTCGTGCTGAAGACCGTCAATCCCGAAGTCCGGCTCACCGAACTCTGGCGCGGGGTGACCCCCTTCGTCATCGCCGACCTGATCCGCGTCGTCCTGATCATCGCGATCCCCGCGATCGTGATCTGGCTGCCGCATTCCGCCGTCTGATCATCCAAGGGAGGAACCAACCATGATCAAGACCCTGCTCAAGACCTCGACCCTCGCAGGCGCGCTCGCGCTGAGCCTGCTCGCCCCCGTGGCCGAGGCACGCGAGATGCGCGTGTCCTCGTTCGAGCCGCCCCAGGGCTTCTATTCCTCGAAGATCCTTCAGGCCTGGATCGACGAGATCAATCCCAAGCTTTCCAAGGGCAACGCCTTCAAGCTCTACCCCGGCTCGATCCTCGGCGCCCCGCCGGCACAGGCCGAGCTGGTCAAGGCCGGTGTCGCCGACGTGGCGCTGGTGGTGCCGACCTACACGCCGGGCCTCTTTCCGATGACCGGCGTGGTCGAGGTGCCCGGCCTGGTCGAGACCTCGGCGCAGGGCACCGCGATCCTCAACGCCCTCGCCGAGGACGGCGCGCTCGAGGCGGAATACGCCGATTACAAGATCATCGCGCTGTTCACCACGCCGGGCTACCGCTTCTTCATGACCGATGCCCCGGCCGAGAGCCCCGCCGATCTCGACGGGCTGAAGCTGCGCACGCCGTCGAAATTCGGCTCCGAGCTCTTCGGCATGGTCGGCGCGTCGGGCGTCGGCATTCCTGCCCCGCAGGTCTACGAGAACCTCGAGCGCGGCGTCGTGCAGGGGGCGGTCTGGGTGATGGATGCCTACCGGACATTCCGCCTCAACGAGGTCGCGCCCTACATCACCTCGACCCATTTCACCGCCTCGCCGATGGCGGTGCTGATGAACAAGCGCGCCTATGACAGCCTGTCCGACGCCGACAAGGCGGTGCTCGACGAGATGTCGGGCCGCGCCACGGCGGAGTGGATCGCGGGCGTGGTGGATGCGACCGATGCCGAGGTCGAGGAGGCCTTCCGCGCCGACGACACCGTCACCTTCGTCGAGCTCGACGCCGAGGCGCAGGCCGCGTGGGAGAGCGCGCTCTCCGAGGCCCCCGCCGCCTGGGTCGCCGGCCAGCCCGACGCGGCACAGGCCGAGCTGGTGCTGACCCGCGCCAGCGAGATCTCGGCGCAATGACCTCGAGCCCCGTCCGCCTGCCGGACGGACGGGGATCCGGCCTCGGCCCGGGCATTGGCCCCGGGGTAGACCGGGACCATTCCACGAAAACAGATGGAGGAAGCCATGGCTATCAATGCTCTGGGTTATCTCGGCGTGCGCTCCGACAAGCTTGACGACTGGGGCGACTTTGCCGGCAAGCTGCTGGGAATGCAGAAGATCGACCGCGGCGGCAAGGCGCTAGCCTTCCGCATGGACGACCGCCAGCAGCGCCTGCTGGTCTCGGACGAGCCGGGCGAGACGCTCGCCTTCATGGGCTGGGAGGTCGAGCGCAAGAGCGATCTCGACATCTATGCCGGGCGGCTCGATGCCGCCGGCGTGCCGGTGCAGATCGGCAGCCGCGCGCTCTGCGACCGCCGCTTCGTCGACAGCCTGATCTGGTTCGAGGATCCGGGCGGCAACCGCATCGAGCTGTTCTTCGGGCCGATGATCGCCTCGGATCCCTTCGTGCCCGGCCGTCCCATCGACGGCTTCAACACCGGCCCGCTGGGCATGGGCCACGCGGTCCTGCACGTGAAGGACATCGAGGTGATGCTGCCCTTCTATCGCGACCTGCTCGATTTCCACGTCTCGGATTTCGGCCTCGAGCCTTATGGGCTCTACTTCTTCCACGTCAACGGACGCCACCACAGCTTCGCCATGGTGGGGTCGGGTCAGGTCGGGTTTCACCACTTCATGGTCGAGTTCCAGAACCTCGACGATGTCGGCCAGGGCTATGACCTCGCCCAGCAGGAGGAGGGCCGCGTCGCCTATACGCTTGGGCGCCACACCAACGATTACATGACCTCTTACTACGCCCATTCGCCCTCGGGCTTCTTTGTCGAGAACGGCTGGGGCGGGCGGGTCATCGACCCCGACACGTGGGAGCCGCACCAGACCCATGACGGGCCGAGCTTCTGGGGCCACGAGCGGCTTTACCTGACCGAGGAGGGCGGCCGCAAACGGCTGCGCGACATGCGCCTCGACGCCGCCGAGCGCGGCGTGCGCGCGCCTCAGGTGGCCGATTGCCCGTGGCTCTTCGGCGAACTCGCAAAACAGGGACACTGAGCTCATGGAACAGTTTGACGTCGCCATCGTGGGCTATGGTCCCGCCGGGGCCACCCTCGCCCATCTGCTGGCGCAATGCGGGCTGAAGACGCTCGTGCTCGAGCGCGAGAGCGCCCATTACCACCTGCCCCGCGCGGTGCATTTCGATGCCGAGGTGATGCGGGTCTTCCAGTGGATCGGCATCGCCCCCGAGATGGAGCCGCTGACCCACCGCCACCCGGGGATGAAATTCGTCGCCCCCGACGGCGCGTTGCTGCTCGACTGGCCGCGCCCGCAGGGCGAAGGCCCGCAGGGCTGGCGCGCCAATTACCGCTTTCACCAGCCCGACCTCGAAGCGCTGCTGCGCGCGCACCTCGCCAGCCGGCCCGAGGTCACGGTGCGCACCCGCTGCGACGTCTTCCATGTCGAGGACAGGGGCGACGCGGTGGAGCTGCGCTTCGAGGACATGTCGCGCGGCAAGGTCGAGCGGATCGAGGCCAAATACGTGGTCGGCTGCGACGGCGCCCGCTCGCTGATCCGCCGCTACATCGAGAGCGGCATGGAGGATTACGGCTTTCACGAGCGCTGGCTCGTGGTCGACGTCATCCTGGACGAGGACAAGCCCGAGCTTGGCGATCACTCGATCCAGTACTGCGTGCCCGAGCGCCCGGCCACCTATGTGCGCACCCCCGGCATGCGCCGCCGCTGGGAGATCACCGTGAAGCCCGACGAGGACAGCAACGAGATCAGCCGCCCCGAGCGGGTCTGGGAGCTTCTGTCTGACTGGATCACCCCCGACGAGGCCGAGATGGAGCGCACCGCGGTCTACACCTTCCACAGCCTCGTGGCCGAGGACTGGCGCAAGGGCCGGCTGCTGCTGGCCGGCGATGCCTGCCACCAGACGCCGCCCTTCATGGGGCAGGGCATGTGCGCGGGCACCCGCGACGTCGCCAATCTCTACTGGAAGCTGGCGCTGATCTGTCAGGGCAAGGTCACCGGCGCGGCGGCCGAGGCGCTGCTCGACAGCTACGAGAGCGAACGGAAGCCCAACGCCCGCGAGTACATCCAGACCGCGGTGCGGCTCGGCGGGCTGATCAACACCGCCGGCACCGAAGAGGCGCTGCGCGCCGCCCTGCCCTCGGCCGATGGCTCGGCCCGGATGGAAAGCATCGCGCCGCCGATCGGGCCGGGCCTCGGGGTCGGCGACAAGGCGGGCCGCCTCTTCGGCCAACCGCGCCTGAGCGACGGCACGCTGATGGACGACCGCTATCGCCACCGCTTCGTGGTGGTGGCCGAGGACGCTCTGGCCGAGGGGCTGAGCCTGCCGGCGGGCGTGGCGCTGGTCACCACCTCGGGCTCCAACGCCGCCGAGCATCTGGCCCGGCTCGGCACCCGCGCCACCGTGCTGCGCCCCGACCGGCACACGCTGGGCGCTGCCGACACCCAAGACGAACTGGCCGCGCTGCTCGCGCGCGTGCTTCCCGATCCAAACCCTGTAAACGAACCGGAACTGGTCTGACCCATGAAACTCTGCTCCTTCACCAAGAACGGCACCGCCTCCTACGGCCTCGTCACCGAGGCCGGCATCATCGACTTGGGCCAACGCTTCGAGGCCGCCACGCTGCGCGATTTCCTCGCCGCCGGGGACATGGCCGCCGCCGCGGCACTGGCCTCCGAGCCCGCGGATTACGCCTTTGACGACGTGACCCACGATCCGGTCATCCCCAACCCGGACAAGATCATCTGCGTCGGCCTCAACTACCACGCCCATATCGAGGAGACCGGCCGCGAGGAGACCCCGAACCCGGTGCTCTTCGCGCGCTACGCCGGCTCGCAGATCGGCCACGGCCAGCCGCTGGTCAAGCCGCTCGAATCCGACAAGTTCGACTACGAGGGCGAGGTCGCGGTGATCATCGGCAAGGAAGGCCGCCGCATTCCGGAGGCCGACGCGATGGATTACGTCGCGGGCTATGCCTGCTATAATGACGGCTCGGTCCGCGACTGGCAGAAGCACACCCACCAGTTCATGCCTGGCAAGACCTTTGCCGGCACCGGCGGCTTCGGGCCGTGGATGACCACCGCCGACGAGATCGAGGACCACACGCAAATGCGGCTGCAGACCCGGCTCAACGGCGAGACAGTGCAGGACACCACACTCGACATGCTGGTCTGCTCGATCCCGCGGCTCATCGCCTATTGCTCGACCATCCTGCCGCTGCTGCCCGGCGACGTGATCGTTTCGGGCACCCCGGGCGGCGTCGGCGCTCGCCGCAACCCGCCGCTCTTCATGAAGGACGGCGATGTCTGCGAGGTCGAGGTCTCGGGCGTCGGCATCCTGTCAAACCCGGTCGTGGCCGAAAGCTGACGCTTCCCGGAACCGCCAAGGCGTGAGACAGTCCGGTCATGACCCAGGCGGCAACCGGCAACAACAGCACCAGCGGGGGCGTGCGATCCTTGGCGCGCGGCCTCGCGATCCTGCGCCATGTGAACCGCATGGGAGAGGTCCGTCCCGGCGATATCGCCAAGGCGACGGGCCTGCCCCGGCCCACGGTCTACCGGCTGCTCGAGACCCTCGAGGAGCTGGGCTACGTGGTGTTCTCGGCCACCTCCGGCCACGTCCGGGTGACCCGCCTCGCCGCCGCGCTCGGCGATGGCCACGCGCTGACGTCCGAGATCTGCCAGATCGCCGGGCCGCTCTTTGCCGAGTACGCCACCAAGGTGGTCTGGCCGCTCGATCTGACGGTCTACAACAACGCCGCGATGATCATTCAGGAGACGACGCACAACCGCTCCCCGCTCTCCATCGACCGCGGCATGACCGGCTACAAGCTGCCGATCCTGCGCACCTCTGCCGGACGCGCCTATCTCAGTTTCTGCCCGGATCAGGAGCGCCAGATCATCCTCGACCACATCCGCCGCCTCGACGATCCCGAGGACAGCCCCTTTCTCGAGCCGCGCTGGCTCGACCGACTGATCTCCGAGACGCGCGCCCGTGGCATCGCGGTGCGCGATGCCGGCGAGTTCCGCGCCCGCACCGCCTCGATCGCAGTGCCGATCCAGTCCGAGGGCGAGTTGCTGGGCTGCATCTCCCTGATCTGGATCCGCAGCGCCATGAGCACTTCGAAGGCGCTGCAGGAATTCGGCGAAACGCTGCAGGAAATCGCCGCGAGGGTCGCCGCCTCGCTGCCCGGGGAGAGCGGCGTTCGCGGTGCCTGAGGCACCGCCGTTCTGGCGCTGTCGGCGAGCCCCTGCCCGAGTGCCCGAGGATCAAAGCAGCCACCCGGACCCCGCAGCGGACTGACGAGCCTCCCTGAGCGGGACCGGGAGGTTCAACTCAAGAAGAGCGGGGCGCGCTCACTCCGCCGCGTAGCGCTTCTCCAGCAGCCGGCTCCAGACGCTTCCCGCAATGGCGTTGACCATCACCGCACGGACGGCCTGAAACGCCGCGACAAGCGCCACGTCCTGATGCAGCGCCTTGGCGGTCAGCACCATCTCGGCCATGCCGCCGATCGACAGCGCCAGCACCAGCGTCGGGATGTCCGAGCCGAGCCAGAGCGCGGCCAAGGCCGCGACCAGCCCCATCCCCAGCATGATCCCGAGCAACGCCGGGACGCCGGCGGCGATGGCGCGCGGGATCGAGGCGAGGCTGCGGCGTTCGAAGCGCTCGCCGAGCGCAATGCCCACGACGATCTGCGCCACGCCAAGACAGACCGGCGGCATCCGCCCCTCGATCAGCCCCGCCGCGTTGACCACGCCGACCGCGAGCACCGCGCCGAGAAGCCAGGCCGCGGGCAGGCGCAGCCGCGCGCCGAGCCAGCCTCCGAGCCCGCCCACGGTCAGCGTCAGCCCGAGCGCAAGCGGGCCGAGCAGCGGCGCCAGCGCGTCCTCGGCGACCGGGTAAGACGGGAACAGGGCGAAGAGCACCAGCGGCAGTACCCCCACCACCAGCGCCACGCGGATCGCGTGCAACGCCGCGATGGTGGTGCGGTCGCCGCCATGGCTTTCGCCGATCCGTGCCATCTCGATCACGCCGCCGGGCAGCAGCGAGAAATAGGCCGTGGCCATGCCCATGCGCCCGGCCCGCGCCAGAACCGGCGCGACCAGCGCCGCGGCGACGATGCCGAGGGCACCGCCGATCACCATCAAGGGCAGCCAGCCCGCCACGTGGGCGACGATCTCGGGTGTGAAGGTGAGGCCGACGCTGGTGCCGACCACGACGAGACCGGCGCGGTGCGGCAGCTTGAACATGCGGATCGTCATGCCACACATGGCAAAGACGCCGGTGACCAGCGCCGCCCCCATCAGCCAGCCAAGCGGCAGGTCGAACCCGGACCAGAGCCAGCCACCGGCAATGGCCGGCGGCAGCACGATCAGCAGGTTCCGGATCTGGCGCGCGTCGGCCATCTTCAGCCGCGGAACCGGGCGCCCCGGGCGCGGGCGGCATCCGCCACCGTCTCGGGCAGCGGGCCGTCTTCGAGCGCGGTCGCTTTGAGCGCGCCCATGGCGTCCTGCACAGCGGCGATCTCGCGCGCCAGCCCGCCGGTCAGACCCAGCGCATCGAAGGTCGCACCGACCTCGCGCATTTCGGCGGCGCGGCGGGCGCCGTGGCGCATGGTGCGCTCGAAGCGATAGGGAATGTCCTCGGCCCAATCGAGCTGCGGATAGCTGCGCTCGAGTGTCGGCATCACCCGGTCGTAGACCCCCGAGGCCGCCGCCGCGAGGGCGCATTCCACGGTGATCGCCTCAAGCCCCTTCACGAACAGCGAACGGACCATCTTGATCGCGGTGGCATCGCCGGGGCTCTCGCCGGTGACGTCGAACGAAAAGCCGAGCGCGTCGAGCTCGGTGCGCAGCGCCTCGGCGCAGGCACCCGCCAGCAGAACCGGCGTGGCGTGGCCGCGCGGATGCACCGGCGCCATCACCGCCATGTCGAGGTAGCGGGCGCCGCCCGCCTCGACCAGCGCCGCCGTCTCCTTCTTGCGATCGGGCGAGACCGAGTTGATGTCGATATAGACCTGTCCCTGCGCCAGCGCGTCGGCCACCGACTGGGCCGCGACGAGGCTCTGGTCGGCGGTCACCGCGGCAATGATCCAGTCGGCCTCCGTCAGCGCCGCCTCTGGAGATGCGGCGCAGGTCACGCCGCGCGCCGCCATCGCTGAAGACATCTCGTCGTCCCGGCGGATGTCGTAGGCGGCGAAGCTCAGCTCGGCGGCGCCGGCCTGCAGGCTGTCGGTAAAGGCGCGGGCGGCTTCTCCGAAGCCGATGAACGCGATGCGCATGGGGTCTCCTCCTCTGTCGTCCTCCGCGACGGGCCGGTCAGGCCTGGTCGGTGTCGTCGCTCTCCATCAATCGGCCATGCTTGCGCAGCTGGCGCAGCCGGGTGCGCTGCGCCGCATCCATATGGGCGCGCATCGCCGCCTCGGCGGCGGCGCCGTCGCGGGCGCGCAGCGCCTCGACGACGCGGGCGTGTTCCTCGATGGCATCGTTGGCGCGGCTCATCTCGCGCAGCGTGGTGGGCCCGAGGATCTGCAGCGTCAGCTCGATCGAGCGCACCGATTTCACCAGATAGCGGTTGCGGGCCGCCGCAATCAGCGTGTTGTGGAACTGCCGGTTGAGCGCGTAGAGCGCCGATCCGTCCCCGGTGCTGGCCGCCATCTCGTCGTTGATCGCCGCCAGCTCCTCGATTTCCACATCCGAGGCCGCCCGTGCCGAGAGCCGCGCCGCGGTCCCCTCGAGCACCCAGCGCATCTCGTAGAGCTCCATCAGCTCGGGATAGGTGAGCTGCCGCACGATGACGCCGACCCGCGGCTTGTGGGTCACAAGCCCTTCGGCCTCGAGCCGCCGCAGCGCCTCGCGCACCGGGGTGCGGCTCATCTGCAGGCGCTCGGCGAGCTCGGTCTCGGTGATGCGCGAGCCCGGCTCGAGCCGGCCGGTGCTGATCTCCTGCAGCAGCCGGTCATAGGCGCTCGCGGGCTGCGAGAGGCCGGCAGAAAGCGGTTCGGGATGGGTTGCGCTCGTCATGCATCCGAACGTATACACGTGGATACAATGCGTCAAGATGAGCCCGATATCCTCGCGGTGGCACCGCCGCCCGAACCGCCGGTCCTGCGCCGCCGCCTCCTGACGGTGGCGCTTTCGGTGGCGGGCACGCTGGGATTCTGGGCGCTGTCGCTGCCGTTGCCGTTTCTCTTCGGACCGATGACGGCCTGCCTGATCGCGGCGCTGCTCGGCGCGCGGCTCTTGGGGCTCGGCGCAATCTCCAAGGCGGCCCGGACGATCCTCGGCATCGCGGTCGGCGCCTCGGTCACCCCCGAGGTTCTGGCCCGGCTGCCGCAAATGGCGGCCTCGGTGGCGTTCATCCCGCCCTACATCGCCGCCATCGCACTGATCGGCGTGCCGTATTTCCACAAGATCTGCAAATACGACCTGCCCACCGCCTATTTCGCCGCCATGCCCGGCGGGCTGCAGGACATGCTGGCGTTCGGGCAGGATGCCGGCGCGAACGTGCGGGCGCTGTCGCTGGCCCATGCCACGCGCGTGCTGATCATCGTCACCGTTGCCCCGATGATCATCATCAACGGCTTCGACCTGAGCCTCGACGCCCCGATGGGCGCCGCCGCCCGCGAGCTGCCGTGGCACGAGATGGCGCTGATGGTGGCCGCGGGCTGGATCGGCTGGAAGGGCGGCGAGCGCATCGGTCTCTTCGGCGCCACCATCATCGGGCCGCTGATCCTGACCGCCGCGCTGTCTCTGGGCGGGCTCATCCACACCCGGCCTCCGGCCGAGGCGATCAAGGCGGCGCAGTTCTTCATCGGCATGGGGATCGGCGTCGGTTATGTCGGCGTGACCCTGCGCGAGCTGCGCCGGGATGTGCTGGCGGGCACGGTCTATGTGCTGATCCTCGCCGCGCTGGCGCTTCTGGTGACCGAGATGGTGGTTCTGCTGGGCTTCGCCGAGCCGCTGGAGGGCTTCCTGTCCTTTGCGCCCGGCGGCCAGGCCGAGATGACCGTGCTGGCGATCATCGCCGGGGCCGACCTTGGCTTCGTGGTGGTGCATCACCTTGTCCGCGTGTTGCTGGTTGTCGCCGGTGCGCCAGTCGCGGCGCGGCTCATCGGGATCAGGCTGAGCGGCCGGAAGTAACCGCGCCCGGTGGAAGCCAGGTTTCCACCGCTGCATAGCGGCTATTCCGGACTCTCACTCCACTTCTTCGCACTTGCAGCATAAACCGGAGGGATCGCTCACGGACCCCCCGAGGATGTCTCCATGGCCTATGCCAACACCCACGAAACGCTCTCCACGACCGGCCGCAGCCTGCCCCGCCCAGGTCTCTTTGCGCGGCTGCTGACCGCCTTTGCCGGCGCCCTCGCCGCGCGCGATGCCTTTGAGCGCCTCTCTCGCGAGAGCGACGCCCAGCTCGCCGCGCGCAACGTGACGCGCGACCAAGAGATGGTGCGCATCGCGCGCGCCCTCTGATCCCCGGTCGCCGGCTCAGCCGGCGTTGAGCCGGTCGAGCAAGGGGCCGATATCGAGCAGGTACATCTGCCGCGGCCCCTCGTGCACGCTGTCGATGCAGACCGCGCGGTTGTCGCGGCTCCAGCGTGGATGCAGGTCGCAGCGGTTGTGCTTCCCGAGATCGGGCGGCGTGTGGAACGTGCCGAGATCGTAGCGCAGGTTTTTCTCGGTATCGTAGAGGAACAGCACCCGCTCGTTGGTCTCGGCATCGGGATAGGTGTCCGACAGCATCCAGCGCGGATCGCGGCCATAGGTCATGTGGCCGTTTTCATCCAGCAGCCCCGGCCCCACCGGCGCCACCTCTCCGCTGCGGTCGTTGTAGAGCTGGTAATGGATCTCGCCCGCGTGGGGCCCCCAGACGATGACCTCGTCATCGCTTTTCCACAGCGGGTGCGAGATCTGCCACTCGGATTTCTCGTAATCGAAGGTGCCGTGCTGCGACGGGTCGTAATCGGCCTCGAGCTGCGGCAGCGGGTGCTCGCCATCCTCGAGCAGGCGCAGGTCGGTTCCGTCGCCGTTGATCGTGTAGAGCCGGTGCAAGTAGCAGAACTCGTCATCCGGACGCTCGGTCCAGCGGTGGATGAACAGAAAGCGCGTGCCCGAAGGGTTCACCTCCATATGGGTGATCCAGTGGAACGCCTTGTCCATCGAGGGCACGTGTTCGTTGTCGAAGAGCCGCTTCAGCGAACAGATGAGCCGGGTCTCGCCGGTCTCGATATCCATCCGCCAGATGCCGCCATCGGCCGGGGCACGGTCGAGCTCGGGCTCTGCGGTAGTGGCGGGATAGCCGATGGTGCGGTGGGTGCGGATGAAACGCGAATAGTTCAGCGTCAGCGCAAAGCGCCCGTCCGGCGCCATCACGTAGATCGGCAGCGGCAGCTCGCGCGCCTCGCCGCTTTGCGTGTCGACCACGCGCGCACGGAAATCCGGGTAGATCGCCTCGGGGCCACCCGGAGCGGAGGCCCGCACGTTGTAGATCACCCGGTCGCTCGCGCCCACCCATTGCGCCTGACAGCCCATCTGCCAGTTCCAGGCGGTTGTGGTCCCGAGCCCGTGCCAGCGGTCGCCATCGGCAAGGTCGAAATAGCCGACCTCGGCCTCTTCGGTTCCCGTCAGATCGCCAGTGAAGAGAGGCGTACGATTGGCCAGGATGCGGCGGTCGCCGGCATCGAAGTTCGATTTGTTGTAATAGCCGAAGAAGCTGTGCAGCGCGCCGTCGCCGATGCGGCGGATCGGCACCTCGGCCGAGACGTCGAGTATTCTGTCAGTCATCGTTGATCCTCTGTCGCGGCCGGCTCAGGCCAGCGCGTTGAAAAACCGGTCCATGCGGTCCATCGCCTCGGCGAGGACATCGTCGCCGGTGGCGAAGGACATGCGGAAGAAGCCGGGCTGCAGGAAGGCCGAGCCCGGGATGGTGGCAATCTCTGCCTGCTCCAGAAGTACCTCGCAAAAGCTCACGTCGTCGGTGATTTCCATGCCGCCGATGCGCTTGCCATAGGTGCCGCGGATGTCGGCGAAGATGTAGAAGGCGCCGTCGGGCGGGATGTAGCGCAGCCCTGGCATCCTTGAGAGCCGCCCGGTGACATAGTCTTTGCGGCGCTGGTAGATCGCCGCCATCGCGTCGATTTCCTCCTGCCCGTGCCGCAGCCCGCCCACCGTCGCCGCCTGCGCGATGGCGTTGGGGCCGGACGTGTTGTGGCCCTGCAGCATGGTCATCCGCTTGATGAGGTCCGCCGGCCCCAGCGCAAAGCCGATGCGCCAGCCGGTCATCGCCAGCGCCTTGCTGGCACCATTGATATGCAGCACCCGGTCGCGGGCCTCGGGCACCAGCTCGAGCGGGTTGCGGTAGCGCCGCCCGTCGAAGACGATGCGCTCGTAGATCTCGTCGTTGATGATGGTCAGGTCATGCTCGATCGCCAGCTCGCAGAGCCCGCGCACCAGGTCGTCGGAATAGATCCGCCCCGACGGGTTGGAGGGCGCGTTGAGCATGATCATGCGGGTGCGCGGGGTGATCGCGGCGCGCATGTCCTCGAGGGTGAAGTCGAGCGTCTCGGGATCGGTCTCGATGATCACCGGCACCGCGTCGAACACCCGGACCTGCTCGATATAGCTCACGAAGGCCGGCGCGATGATGATCGCCTCGTCGCCGGGATCGAGCAGCGCCGCGCAGGCCTCGAACAGCAGCGGCTTGCCGCCCGAGCCGATCATCACCTCGCCCTGCGCCGCGTAGTCGAGCCCGAAGCGCGCCTTGTAATAGGCGGCGACCTCCTCGCGCAGCTCGACGCTGCCGGCACCGGGGGTGTAGAAGGTGAGACCATCGTCAAGCGCCTGCCGCGCCGCCGCCATGACCGAAGGCGGCGAGACGAAATCCGGCTCGCCGGTCGAGAGCGAAATGATGTT
>NZ_JBYNAH010000295.1:0-5046 GCF_059781815.1 Salipiger sp.
TACGCGGCTAGGCGCAAGGACTTAGATTTCGATCTTTCGGACTGCTTACGCAGCCAGAGCGACCGGAGCACGATTGTCGTTGGCAATTATGCAATTTGAACCGATAACGGTGGTATCTCACCGGGACAAAGCTACATCTTTACACGTTCGTCGATCCTGTTTCGGCCCCATGCCTCCCCCCAACGAAGGGTGATTTGGTGGAGCCGCCGGGTACCGCCCCCGGGTCCGATCCGCTTATTACATGCGCGTTTATGCCCATAGTTCCCGAGGGAACGATTTGAATATAGGCAGGTTGCGGGCGGATTCAAAGGGGGGGCGGGGCGGTGGTGCGAAATTTCCTGCGGCTGGCGGGCGGAGAGGGCGGGGCACGCCTCCGGCGGGAGTATTTTTGACGAAGAGAAGATGGGGGTTGCGCTGGGGGCCCGAGGGGGCGTGCGGGCGGTGAGTTGGAATGCCTCCGGCGGGAGTATTGGGGACGTAGAGAAGGTGGGGGCGGCGTGCGGGGCGGGGCGCTTGGCGCTTTTCTTCGCGGCGCGACTGCGCTAAGCCCGCGCGCAACGAACCCGGAGGGCGATATGAGCGACGGCAAGAACGGCATTACCTACGCGGATGCGGGCGTGGACATCGACGCGGGCAACGCGCTGGTCGACCGCATCAAACCGGCGGCGAAACGCACCAACCGCGCTGGCACCATGTCCGGCCTCGGCGGGTTCGGCGCGCTCTTCGATCTCAAGGCGGCGGGCTACACCGACCCGGTGCTGGTGGCCGCGACCGACGGCGTCGGCACCAAGCTGCGCATCGCCATCGACACCGGCCACCTTGATGGCGTCGGCATCGACCTCGTGGCGATGTGCGTCAACGACCTCGTCTGCCAGGGCGCCGAGCCGCTGTTCTTCCTCGACTACTTCGCCACCGGCAAACTCGACACCGACAGCGCCGCCCGCGTCATCGAGGGCATCGCCGAGGGTTGCGTGCGCTCGGGCGCGGCGCTGATCGGCGGCGAGACCGCCGAGATGCCCGGCATGTACCCGGCCGGCGATTTCGACCTCGCGGGCTTTGCCGTCGGCGCCATGGAGCGCGGCAGCGACCTGCCGGCGGGGGTGACCGAGGGCGACGTGCTCTTGGGGCTCGCCTCGGACGGGGTGCATTCCAACGGCTACAGCCTGGTGCGCAAGCTGGTCGAGGTCTCGGGCCTTGGCTGGGAGGCCGACTGCCCCTGGGCCGAGGGCTCGCTGGGCGAGGCGCTGCTGACGCCGACGCGGCTTTACGTCAAGCAGGCGCTTGCGGCGGTGCGCGCGGGCGGCGTGCACGCGCTGGCCCACATCACCGGCGGCGGCCTGACCGAGAACCTGCCGCGCGTCCTGCCCGAGGGCATGGGCGCCGAGATCAGCCTCGACGCCTGGGAACTGCCCCCGGTGTTCAAGTGGATGGCCGAGACCGGTGGCATTGCGCCCGCCGAGATGCTCAAGACCTTCAACTGCGGCATCGGCATGGTGCTGGCGGTGGATGCCTCCCGCGCCGAGGCGCTGGCCGAGCTGCTGCGCGCCGAGGGCGAGACCGTCTACACGCTTGGCACCGTCACCGGCGAGGCCGGCATGGCCTACGAGGGCACGCTGTCTTGAAACGGGTCGCCATCTTCATCTCGGGCGGCGGCTCGAACATGGTGAAGCTGGTCGAGAGCATGACCGGCGATCACCCGGCGCGCCCGGTGCTGGTGCTGTCGAACAGCGCCGACGCGGGCGGGCTGGCCAAGGCCGCCGAAATGGGCGTGCCGACGGCGGTGGTCGATCACCGGCCCTTCAAGGGCGACCGCGAGGCCTTTCAGGAGGCGCTGCAGGCGGAGCTTGTGAAGGCCGCGCCGGACATCCTCTGCCTTGCCGGCTTCATGCGGGTGCTGACCGCGAGCTTCGTTGAAAAATGGCAGGGGCGGATGCTCAACATCCACCCCTCGCTGCTGCCCAAGTATCGCGGGCTGCACACCCATGCCCGCGCCCTCGAGGCGGGCGACGCCGAGCATGGCTGCACCGTGCACGAGGTGACCCCCGAGCTCGACGAAGGGCCGATCCTCGGCCAGGCGGTGGTGCCGGTGCGCGCCGGGGATACCCCCGATGCGCTTGCGGCGCGGGTGCTGGTGCAGGAGCACCGGCTCTACCCGGCGGTGCTGCGGCGCTTCGCCGAGGGCAACCGCGAGACGCTGCGGCTCAGCGCCGAGTGACCAGCGACGGCGCGGCGTTGCCGTGCCAGTCCAGCGGGTCGAGTGCAGCCGGCGGCGCGAGAAGCGCCGGCACGCCCATCACGAGAAGCAGGGCCAGCGCCGCGATCAGCGGGGCGAGAGGAATCTGCGCGGTGTTGCGCGCGGGCAGGGGCGTTGTGTCCATGCAGGTCATGTCGGAAACTCCGGGTTGGCTGGGGCGTGATCCCGAGATAGGCCTTGCGCGACCATCTTGGAAATGAATGTTTGGCGGCTGACGCTTCACGAAATGTGATGAAATGATGCAGCACGGACGCGCGCCATGAAACGCGGTGGCGCTTTCGGGTTCGGGGGCTTTGCTCGGCGCGTCGGCGGGTGTAGGACAGGCCAACCCGCAAGAGCGAAGCAACAAGATCACAAGCGCCCGGAGCCCGCATGAAGACCATCACCTCGACCGAAGATCTCGCCGCCTTTTGCAGCGAGGCAGCCACGGCGCCCTATGTCACGGTCGATACGGAATTCCTGCGCGAACGCACCTACTATTCGAAACTCTGCCTGATCCAGCTGGCGTTTCCGGGCAAGGGCGACGAGAACGCCGTACTGGTCGATCCGCTGGCCGGAGAGCTGTCGCTCGATCCGCTGCTTGAGCTGTTCCGCAACCCCGACGTGGTCAAGGTCTTCCATGCCGCCCGGCAGGATCTCGAGATCTTCTTCATCGATCACGGCGTGATCCCCGATCCGCTTTTCGACACCCAGGTGGCGGCGATGGTCTGCGGCTTCGGTGAACAGGTGGGCTACGAGACGCTGGTCAAGCGCATCGCCAGGCAGGGGCTCGACAAGTCCTCACGCTTCACCGACTGGTCGCGCCGCCCGCTGACCGATGCGCAGAAGAAATACGCGCTCGCCGATGTCACCCACCTGCGGGTGATCTACGAACACCTCGCCGCCGAGCTTGAGCGTAGCGGTCGCGCCCGCTGGGTCGCCGAGGAGCTTGGCGTGCTGACCGATCCCGAAACCTATATCACCCGTCCCGAGGACGCCTGGCAGCGGGTCAAGACGCGCTCCTCGAGCCCGCGCTTCCTGGCGCTGGTGCGCGAGCTGGCGGCGTTCCGCGAGGACTATGCCCAGTCGCGCAACATCCCGCGCAACCGGGTGTTCAAGGACGACGCGCTGACCGAGCTGGCTTCGACCAAGCCGGTGACGATGGAAGATCTCGGCCGCTCGCGGCTGCTGCTGCGCGAGGCTCGCAAGGGACCGATCGCCGACGGCATCCTCGCGGCGATCAAGGCCGGGTTGGAGTGCCCGAAAGAGGATCTGCCGAAGCCCGACACCAGCAAGGATCAGCTGCAGGTGAATCCGGCGCTGGCCGATCTGCTGCGGGTGCTTCTGAAGGCCCGCACCGAGGCCTCGGGCGTGGCGGCGCGGCTGATTGCGCCGGCGGCGGATCTCGATGCCATGGCGGCGGGGCTGCGCGATGTGAAGGCGCTGACCGGCTGGCGCCGCGAGGTGTTCGGCGAGGACGCGCTGCGTCTTTGCGAAGGCCGTATCGGCCTCGCGGTCAAGGGGCGCGACGTCGAGGTCATCGAGATCTGAGCCACCGCTTCCCGCGTCGGCACGAAACGGCAACGGCGTCCCCGGGGAGGACGCCGTTTTGCGTTCGGGGCCGGCCTCTGGTCAGCGGCGGCTGACCAGCACATTGCTGCGGCCCGCGACGCGGATCTCGCGGATGCCATAGAGGTCCTGCTCGCTCAGCCAGACGGCGGCTGTGACGCTGCGCGCGTCGGCGTCGACATTGACCGGGCCGGCGGATTGCAGGGCATTCATGGTGTAGGCGAGGGTATCCTCGTCAGTCTGCGCCTCATCGGGGATCAGCCGCACGTCGAACGCGCCGGCACGGTTGGCGGTGCCGGTGACGCGGATGATCGCGCCGCCGGGGCGGCGCTCGATCAGCAGCTCGGAGATGGTGTCGATCGGGCTACCAAGATAGAGCTCGGCGGTGTTGTTGCGGAAGATCGACACGCGGCGGGCCGGGATCAGCGGGTTGTCGGCGCCGGTGGCGGCGGGGTCGATCTGGGCGGGAATGGATTCGCTTTGCCCGAACCAGTTGACCGGGTTCCAGCGGCTGCTGCAGCCCGTCAGGACAACGCCCGCGACGATCAGGACCGTGAGAGTTTTCTTCATGCCGTTGCTGCCCCTTGCCTGCCTTGCGCAACGGGTTATCGCATTGCGCCAGACTTGAAAAGCGCCGCGTTCCGGGGCTGGACCTTTGGCCCGGCTCTGCCTACCTGTTGGGGCGCAAGCAGGAGATATCTATGGCACAGGCAGCGTTCGAAGAGGTGGTCGAGGATTTCGAGTTTCTCGAGGACTGGGAGGACCGCTACCGGATGGTGATCGAGATGGGCAAGGCGATGGCGCCGCTGCCCGAGGCGCTGCGCGTGCCGGCCACCAAGGTCGAGGGCTGTGCCAGTCAGGTCTGGCTGCATCCGCAGATCGAGGCCGGGGTGTTTCACTTCCAAGGCGACAGCGACGCGATGATCGTGCGCGGCCTGATCGCGGTGCTGCACAAGCTCTATGACGGGTTGCCGGTGGGCGAGGTTTCGAAGCTCGACGCCCGTGCGGAGCTGGGGCGGCTGGGGCTCAACGAGCATCTGTCGGCGCAGCGCTCGAACGGGCTGCGCGCCATGGTGGAGCGCATCCAGACGACCGCCGCAGCGGCCTGATTGCAACATCAGATCAATGCGTTGCGAGCCGCGCCTTACGTTGGGCGTGAGGCTGCGGCGCGGCGCAGGGGGCCAGCCCCCTCTTGGCCTTCGGCCAATTCACCCCCGAGGTATTTCGAAACCAGAGAAGGCAGG
>NZ_JBYNAH010000296.1:0-4991 GCF_059781815.1 Salipiger sp.
CCGGACCCGGGCGCGCTCGGGCCGGTTCCGGGGCTGCCCGTGATCCCGGGGGCGCCCGCGACGCCGCCATCGACGCCCGGACCGGTGGTGCCTGCCGCGGCCACGAGGTTCACCCCGTCCAGCGTCAGCGCCGCGCCGGTGGCGCGCAGCGCGATGGTGTGGGCCGAGATCCGTGGCGCCTTGGGAGAGCTGCCCATTATGAGCAGGTTCTGCAACGTGATGCCGCTGTCTTTCGCCGTGAGATCGAAGGCGGGGACGCCGTCTTCCGGGGAGAGCACGCGGGATTGATAGTTGCCGACAGGCTTGGCGCCGACATAGCCGCCCGAGATGGTGATGCCGCCCTTGCCGGGCGCCACGGGCGCCGTCAGCGGGTAGGTTCCGTATTGCAGCGCCACCAGGCAGTCGGCCGAGCTGCACTGATCGGCGCCGAAAGCGATGGTCTTGCAATAGTTCGAGATATCAGCGCCGCAGCCGGCCGCATCGGTGCCCTCGGACGAGACATAGACGGTCTGCGCCACGGCGGCATCGATGCGCAGGGTGGTGCCTTTTGGTGGCACGAAGGCCGATGTGCCGCTCATGGCGTGCGCCACGACGCCGTCCTGGGTCGCCTCGTAACTCTCCTCTGGAAGCGCCACGGCCTCGTCGAAGACGCTTTCGAGCACCGTACCGTCATCGAGCGCGACCGAGCAGTCGGGCAGATCCGCGCCTGTCGTGTCGATCGCGTCGATGCGATGGGCGAACTCGCAGCTCAGGCTCGTGTTGGTGAAATCCGCGATGCAGGAGGCCGCGGGCTCGATCCCGAGCGCCGGGCCGAACACGGCCTCGGTGAGCGTGACACCGGGGAAGGCGCTGCAGGTCAGGGTGGCGTACTGGAAGTCTCCGGCGGTGATCGTGGTGTCGGTGAAATCGACGCGGCTCAGGTCGGCGTTCTGAAACAGGGTGGGCACGCCCCCGGGGCCTGCCTGGATGGTGGCGTCCTGAAAGGTCGCGCCGGCAAGCACCGCGCCGATGAAGTTGCCGCCGGAGATCACCGTGTCCGAGAAATTCGCGCCCGAGAGGTTGGCGCCCGCGAGGTTCGGCGCCTCGAGCGTCCTCCCCGAGAAATCCTGCCCCGAGAGATCGCATCCGGGGCAGATGAGCGGGCCGCCCTGCGCCGCCGCGCCGCCTGTCCAGAGGCCGAGTGCGAGGCCCAGCCCCGCGCGGTGCCAGATCGTTCTACCCTGTGCCATGTCCCGTTCCCCTTTGATCAATGCTCTGCGCTGCGCCGGTGTGGTGGGTGCCCTAGACGGGCGGCAGCCACATGCTGATCGACGGCCCGGTGCGCCCGTCCGGTCCTGCGCCCGGCACGCTCGGGCCCGCCGGTGTCCCGGCGCCGTCGGTCACCATCGCGTAGTTCTGGGTGTAGACCGTGTGCCACATGTCGACCGCGAGCGCCGCGGCGGCCATGTTCGGCGTCGTCACCAGAGGGTTCTGCGCCGGCGGCTTGGCGCCGTAGGTGTAGATGGACATGGCATAGTCCGACGGATCGATCCCCGCGCCCTTGTAGGACAGCACGTACATGTAGGTCTTGAGCTCGTCTCCGACGGTCTGCATGTCGAGGAAGGTCGTGCCCGCGGCGCCGGAGAGATACAGCCAGTACGTCGGATCGCCATTTGCGTCGACAAAGCGCTGCACCGGGTTCATCGACAGGTCATAGGCCGAAATCCGCGCCACCTGCGCACCGTCATGCGCGGGATCCGCGGACGTGTCCTCGAGCACGAGGATGGTGCCGTCATAGGCGCAGCTGACCGCGACAGGATAGAACATCAGGCCTGGCCGGGTCGGATCGGTGGCGGGGCCGGCGGCAAAATCCGCCAGCGGCACGTCCTTGTCCTCGGCGCCGTCGATGATCAGCCGGGCCACCATCAGCTTCTTGGTCGAGGAATTGATGCCGATGACCCTGAGCGAGGGGTGCAGCGACACCGAGTCCGGGAACAGCGGGAAGCGCCCGTAGCTCGGCTGGACCGGGTTCATGTCGAAGGGCACGCCGGCCTCGAGCGTAACCTTGCGGAGGTGAAAGCCGCCGCCCTGCTCGGGGGGCAGCGACGAGGGGCGCGGGTCGATGTAGTACTCGCCGAGATCGCGGTCCTTCGGGTCGGGGGTCGGGATCTTGCCGTCCGGCCCCTTGACCCAGTTGCCGCTGCTGTCCATCAGGAATTTGGGCGGGAAGTAATCGAAGACCATGCGCGAGCGCCCCGCGAAACCGCAGGTTGGGAAGGTTTCGTCGATGGAGGGCATGCCGGGAATGGCGACCGTCTGGAAGGCAAAGAGCTGGCCGCCCGGCGTGCTCTGCCCGCATTGCGCCAGCCCGGTGCCGGCGGCCTGAAACCCCACGCCGAGCGTTGCCTTGCGCTGGCTGAGCGAGATCCCGGTCCAGTCGCCGAAGTTGTTGCCGGTCGGCGCGTTGTTGCGGCTTGCGACGGTGGCGGTCGGCGCGGTCGCAGAGGCGGTCCATTGATAGGCGCCGCCGGTATAGGTCAGGACCTGCTTGTGCTCGTAGACCGACTTGTCGGTGAGCGGGATCGGATATTCCACGAGGTAGAGGCTTTGCTGGGCCATCGTGGTCCTGTCATTCGGCAGCCAGTCGGTCGTTGCCTTCGCGGCGAGCCAGTCCCCGACATAGAAATCGGCCTCGAGCTTGACCGATCCGCCGAGCGTGTTGCCTTCGAAGACCGCCTGCAGGCTGGTGGGCGCATCGGTGTCGCCGAGCGTGTGCTTGTAGCTGACGGTGGGCCGGTTCTCGTTCTGATAGATGAGCTTGACCACGTATTTGCGGTCGGACCCGTGCGGAAAGACCTGTGCGCGGGGGTCGGGGTAGATGTCGATGGTCGAGGTGATGGTGACCGCCACCTTGTTCTCGATGTTCCAGGGCGAGGTTGCGATGGTGACGATGGTCTCGGTCATCTGAGCCACGGTGGTGAGGATGTTGACGGTCAGCATGATCCAGCCCGCGAAGGGGATCTCGTCCTCGATGGCGCCGCCAGCCATCTCGGCTTCGGCCCAGGCGAGGGCTTTTCCGACCCCCGAGCTGAACAGGAACTTGACGACCGAGGTCGCGGCGGACCAGTTGAACGACCGGTTTGCCGCCGAGGTGCCGCCGATATAGGCGGCAATCAGCGCCGCGCCCGCGGCCATCACCTTCTTGTTCGAGCTCAGTTGCTGAACGATGTCGTAGAGCGGTTTGTAGGATTGTGCCGCGGCCCCCACTGCCAGTAGCAGGGACGGAACGCCGAGGTTGAAGACCGCGGTCAGGATGCCGCCGAGCGCCGGGGTCTTGGGCCAGAGATCCGCGCCGGTCCCGAGACCCGAGCCGTAAAGCGAGCACGACACCGCCTTGGGCGGGAAGGTGAAGGTGACTTCGGTCTCGCCGGGCGGCGGGACCGGCACCGCGTAGACCGAGTTCATCGGGGAAATCATGCCGATGAAGCGCAGGTCGTCATACTGGTTGTCGAAAGCCTCGATGATGATCTTCGTCGACAGCCCCTCGTCATCCACGCTCCAGTTGGGGATCTTTATGGCGTCGCCGGCGGCGTCGTAGAACCGGACGTAGAGCCCGAGGTAGCGGAAGGCGGTGTTCTCGAATGTCACCTTGACCTGGTTCTTGGCGGCGTCCGCGACCGAGGCCTTGAAGGTCAGCAGGTTCACCGCGCCGGTGTTGGCGACCGCGACCGACCAGGCGTCGCCGGTCTGCGCGGTCAGCCGCTCCGACGGCGGCAGCGCCAGAAGCTCGGCGAATTTCTGCACCTGCGGGCCGCCGTCACCGGTCTGCACGGCGGTGCCGGTCTGCACCGTCCATTTGACGTTTTCGAGCGATTGCAGGTTGTTGACCTGGTTGATCAGCATCTTGAGAGGGGCGGCGGCGGCGCTCTGCACCTGGTCGCTGGGATGCTGGCGATAGGTGCCCCAGGCCTTCTTGTCGTAATCGGCCTCCTCGCTCTTCTCGACGAAGGGTTGCAGCGTCGCCCATCCCGAGGTCTCGGTCGGCTGCCCCATCATCCGCATCTGCGTCGCAAGCGCGTTGATCTGCGTCGCGACATTCGGGCTGTCCATCAAGCCGAGGATGATGTCGGCCCCCGCCTTGTCCTTGGTCACCAGATCGGGGTGGTGAAAGAGCAGGCACTTGGCGGTCGAGGTGTAGTCGATGGGGGTGGCGTGCACCATGCTCGCGTCGGAGGCAAAGGCGTCGTCCGCATGCGGAAAGTAGAGCGCCGAATGGCTGATGCCTTCCTCACCATGGCTGCCCTCGAAGCCGCGCATGGTGTGGCGGATATGGATGCGCGAAACCGTCTCGGCGGGCATGTGAACCGGGGCCTCGATGTAATGCGTGACCCCGCTGAGCGCGTCGCGGCACTGCTGGTGCGGTGCGTCTCCCATCGCGGCGGCGAGGCTCTCTTCGGTATGAGGCACGAACCGGTGCCGCTTGCCCATATGCGCGAGGAAATAGTCCTCCCCCGGATGGGCGTCGGACAGGTCCGCGTGGAACATGATGGGTTTGGCTGTCATGGTGAGTGCCATAAGGGATCTCCCGGCTCCGTTAGACGTCAGTTCAGTTGCAGACAGGGTGGGGTTCTCCGACCCACGACCGGCTGGATGCGATGTACTTGCTGCACCCGGCCGTCCCGATTGCGGGGTATTTCGAGCCGTCGACGGCCCCGAGATCTCCGCAGGCAAGGGTGGGATTGCACTGCAGGAACAGCCTTGTGAGCGCGCCGCCGGTGCCGCCCGTCTTGGTCTCTTCGTAAAGCAGCGAAGAGACCGGGCCGATGCTGCTCAGCGCGTTGTTCGACAGGTCGAGAAAGCTGAGCGAGGTCATCGCCCCGAGATCCTTGGCGAAGGGACCCAGCACGTCGGTCAGCGCGTTATGGGAGAGATCCGCGTAGAGCAGGTTGCTCTGGATCGGCAGCACGAAACTGGTGAGCTTGTTGTACTGGGCGTTGAGCGACGACAGGTAG
>NZ_JBYNAH010000428.1:0-1511 GCF_059781815.1 Salipiger sp.
GCTAACCCACCCCCACCCACCTCCCATCAACGACACACCCGTTCCGCGGGACGACGACGCTTTACGCCCCGTGTTGGACATGCCATGGGGGAGCTATGTCGATACATGCCCATTTCATCCGCATTCTGACGCTCCTCTGCGCCGCCGTGTTGTCGGTCGCGCCGGTTTCAGCGCAGCAACTCCCCGGTGTCGCGAGCGAGGCAACGTCAGCGTCTGAGGCCACCCCCAAGCTGCCCGATAAACTTACCCGCGACGCGATCCGAGACGTGCTCTCCGGGCTCAGTGACGACCAGGCCCGCGAGCTCCTGATCCAGGAACTCGACAAGCGTGTCGCAGAGGAAGAAGCCCGCGCCGCCGAGGCGGACAACCGCTCCTTTTCAGAAGTGATGCGGGACTGGAGCGCGGCGTTCGCGAAGAACATCTATGAAGCCTCGACGTACGTCGTCCGGACGCCCGAGGCGTTTAAAAACGCCTTCGCCCGCTTCGAGGAACTGCGCGGCGATATCAGCCTCTGGTGGGTCGTGGCGGGCCTCGCCGCGTGCCTCCTCGCGGGCATCGCAGCCGCGGCCTTTGTTTCGCGAAAAACCCGCCCGCTCTATGCCCGTCTGGCCGCGACAGAACCCGAAGATCTGTGGACGCGGATCGCGATCCTGCTGAAGCGATTGATGCTCCACATCGCCGTGCTCCTGGCATTCGTCGTGGTCGGCTTGGCACTGAATGCGACACTCAACCACAACGTCGCCGCCGACCGCAGCGTGATCGAATACGTGATCACCTCGCTCGGATGGACCTGGTTTGCCGTGCTCGCTGCGCGATTTGTTCTCGCACCGCAGCGCCCGGACTTGAGACTCTGCGCCGTCGACGATCAGACAGCGAAGTTTCTCACATGGCGCATGGGGCTGATCTTCGGCTGGATGGCCTTTTCAGTCGGCCTGGTCATTTGGCTCGTCAATTTCGACTGGCCACTCGGGGAAGTGCGCATCGCGTTTTGGTTCAACGTCATCTTTAATCTCTTGATCATTTTGACGATTTGGCAGGCCCGCCACGCCCTCACAACGATGATCAAAAGCCACAGCAAGGATGGCTCCGTCTGGTACCGCATCGCCGATGCCTGGCCGTATATCGCGATCGCCCTCGTCGTCATTCAGTGGATCTTTGTCGAGCTCCTGGTCGCAACGGGGAATCTCAAAAACGTCACGCTGAGCGCGATCAACGTCACCCTAGCGCTCATTCTCGCGCTGCCACTTTTCGAGCCCATGATCCGCGGCCTTGTCGAGGCAACATGGCCGAATGATGAGACTGAGGAGCCGGCCCTGCAGGCGGCGCATATCAAGACGCAAGAGGGCCTCGTGCGCTGCGGCCGGGTGATCCTGTTGATCGTCCTTGCCATTCTCATGGCCTCGCTCTGGGGGCTCAATTTCCATGACCTCGCCGCACAAGGCATCGGCGCGCAGCTCGCCGGCGTGTTGGTCGAAGTTTGCGTGATCCTCGCGATCGCCTACGGCTTTTGG
>NZ_JBYNAH010000429.1:0-1510 GCF_059781815.1 Salipiger sp.
ACCCAGGGGACCGCGCGCTGCGGCGCCAGCCGCCCGTCGAGATCTCCGCCCACCGCCAGCTCGGCCAGCCGCAGCGCGGCCGGGGCCTGCCCGGCCTCGGCGGCGCGGCGGTAGAGCGTCACCGCCCGGTCGAGATCGGTTTCACCACCGCGCCCGCGCTCGAGCATCCAGGCCAGGGCGGTGGCGGCGCGGGGCAGCTCGGCATCGACGGCGCGTTCCAGCCACTGCCGGGCGCGGGCATCGTCCTGGCGCAGCTGCGCGCCGTCGAGATACGCCAGCGCGAGATTGTACATCGCCCCGGGATCGCCGGCCTCGGCAGCGGCGGAGAGCCAGCGTTCGGCCTCGGCGGCATCGGCGGGGACGCCCTCGCCGGAAAGATAGAGCGTACCGAGGGCGCGCTGCGCGATCGGCAGCCCGGCCTCGGCGGCGCCGCGATACCAGCGCAGCGCGCCGAAGCGGTCGCGGGTCTCCGCCGGCCCCGTGCTCAGCCGCTCGCCCAGAACATACTGCGCCATCACGTGGCCGGCCTCTGCTGCGCCGGTCAGCCAGCGCAGCGCCTCCGACGGCGAGGCCTCGGTGCCCTCGCCGCGGTCATAGACCTGGGCCAGCAGGTACTGCGCCTCGGCGTGGCGCTGCTCGGAGGCGGCGAGCAGCCAGTTATAGGCGGCCTCGGGATCGGCGGCGACGCCATCGCCGGCGCGCAGCTGGCGGGCGAGCAGATATTGCGCCTCGGCATCGCCGCGGGTGGCGGAGCGGGCGAGCAGCGCCGCGGCGCGCGGCGCGTCGCGGCTGTCGCCGTCGGCCCCGCCCGCGAGCAGGATGCGCGCCAGCAGCGTCGCGGCCTCGGCGTGGTTCTGGTCGACCGCCTTCTGCAGCCAGTCGATCGCCGCCGGCAGGTCGCGCGGTCCGCCGCGGCCCTCGGCCAGCACCCGGCCGTATCGGTATTGCGCCAGCGCAGTGCCGGTTTCGGCGGCGAGGCGGGCCAGGCCGTCGCGCACCACGACCGTGTCGCCGCGCTGCCAGGCCTGTTCGATCTCGGCCATCGAGGGCAGCGTCTCGTCGGCCCCGGCGTCCTGCGCCCCGGCCGGCAGGCCCGAGAGCAGCAGCGACAGACAGAGCGGGGCAAGGGTCTTGCGGAACATGCGGAGCGATCTCTTTCAGGGCGTCTTCTGCGCGGACCCTAACGCGACGGTTGCGGCTGCGCGAGGCTCAATACCCGCCCGGCAGCAGGGTGAGGCGCCACAGCCATACCCCCGCCCCGGCGGCGCAGAGCGCGGCGCCGAAGGGCAGCGGGCGGGTGCCCGACAGTGCCGTCCGCCCGTGGCGCAGCGCCTGCGCCCCGGCCAGCCCCAGCGCCGTCAGCGCCGCCAGGAGCACCAGCAGCGGCAGCTCCCAGGGGCCGACCAGCGCCCCGAGCCCGGCCATCAGCTTGACGTCTCCGAGCCCCAGCCCCTCGCGTCCGCGCCAGCGCCGGTAGCCGAGGCGCAGCAGCCAGAAGCTGCCGGCGCCC
>NZ_JBYNAH010000297.1:0-4901 GCF_059781815.1 Salipiger sp.
CGCGTGCTGACACCTCGCCTTGAACAGTTACCTTGTCGCCCTTGCGGATGTACTCCTTGGCGGTCTCCACGGCGGCTTTGTAGCTCTCGCGGGTGAAGTTCGAGACCGGCTCGCCGGCCTCGTGCGCCTCGCCCAGGTCGCGACTGGCCTGCGGCAGCGCGCGCTCGAGGTCGCGGACCGCGTCCATCACGCGCTCGGCGGCACGGGCATAGGCGGCGCGGGCCGAGACGCCCTCCTGCACCCAGGCCGGCGCCACCACGGTGACCTCGCCCTTGACGCCGTCGAGCACCGCGACGACCGAAGGGCGCAGCATCAGCGCGTCGGGCAGGCCCAGCGGGTCGGGGTTGACGTTGGGCAGGTGCTCGACCAGCCGGATCATGTCGTATCCGAGATAGCCGAAGAGCCCGGCGGAGGCCTGCGGCAGATCCTCGGGCAGCTCGATGCGGCTTTCCGCGATCAGCTCGCGCAGCGCGGTGAGCGGGTCACTCTCGACCGGCTCGAAGGCCTCGGGATCGAACCGTGCCTGCCGGTTGATCTGCGCCGTCTCGCCATGACACTTCCACACCACGTCGGGCTTCATGCCGATGATCGAGTAGCGGCCACGCACCTCGCCGCCGGTCACCGACTCGAGCATGAAGGCATCCTTGGCGGCGCCGGTCAGCTTGAGCATCAAGGACACCGGCGTATCGAGGTCGGCGGCGAGCCGGGCGTAGACCACCTGGTTCTGGCCGGCCTCGTAGGCTGCGGCGAAGTCTTCGAAAGCGGGGATGAGCGTCGCCATGGTCTGCCTTACCGGATGTTGCTGAGCACGGCGTTCACCGCCGCCTGATCCACGCTGATGCCGGCGCGCGTCTGGATGTCGCTGTTGAGCGCGCGGAACAGATCCTGCGAGACGCTGCTCGCCGCCTGATCGCGCAGCGCATTGACGAGCTGCTGCATCTGCGCGTCGTCCTTGTTGACCGGCGTCACGTCGTCGAGCCGCACGATCAGCGCCGTGCCGCTGCCGCGCACCGCGCGGGCCTCGCCCGGGGCCATATCGAACACCGCGTCGAGCAGCGCCGGGGACAGGCCCTGCACGCGGGCCTCGCGGGTCAGGCCGCTCTCGGCGGTGGCGTCGAGCCCGTTCTCGCCGAAGCTCTGGTTCTCGGAAATGCGCGTCGCGATGTCCTCGGCCTGCGCCAGCAGCGCGTCGGTGGCCTGCTCCTGCTCCCAAAGCTGTTCCACGCGGTTGCGCACGTCCTCGAACGGGGCCGGCGCCGGCGCGTGCAGCTCGTCGAGGCGCAGCGCGAAGATGCCGCCGTCACCAAGCTCTGCGATGGCGGGGTAATCGCCCTCGGCCACCGCGGCCGCAGCCTCGCGGAAGGTCTGGTAACCGGCGATGCCGGTGTCGGTGGTCGCGGTCCAGTCGATCTGGCCGAGCTCCATGTCGGTATCCTGCGCCAGCTCTTCCAGCGTGGCACCGCCGGCCAGCTCGTCGTCGATGCTCGAGGCCATGCCTTCGATCACCCGACGGGCACGGTCGAGCACCAGAGAGTCGCGCAGGTCCGGCACGGCCTCCTCGTAGGGGGTTTCCTGCGCCGGCAGCACGCCGTTCACGCGGTAAAGCGCCGGGCCGAAGGACGAGGGCGCGGGGCCGACCACGTCGCCGACCGCGGCGCCGAACACCGCCTCGCCGGCCTCGCCGAGCGTGTCGCGGGTCACATCGCCCATGTCGGTGTCGATCAGCGCCAGGCCGCGCTCTTCGACCACGGTCTCGAAATCCGCCTCGCCGGCGGTGATGCGATCGGCGGCCTGCTGGGCCTCGGCCTCGGTGCTGAACACCAGACGCTCGATCAGACGGCGCTCGGGCAGGTTGAACTCTTCCGCGCGCTCGTCATAGGCAGCGCGCAGGGCGTCTTCCTCGACCTCGACGGTGTCGACGATCATGTCCGGCGTCAGCCAGGCGAAGGTGATCGCCTTGGTCTCGGGCAGGGTGAAGAGGTCGATATTGTCGTCGTACCACGCCTGCAGCTCGTCCTCGGAGGGCACCGGCAGGCCGGTGCTCAGCGCGTCGCGCTCGAGCGTGGCCCAGGTGAAGGCGCGGGTCTCGCCGATATACTCGAGCAGCGTGTTGACATAGGCGTCGGGCAGGGTGGTGCCCGAGATCACCGCGGCGCTGAGGATCGAGCGGGCGGCGTCGCGGCGAAGACCTTCCTCGAACTCGGCCTCGTTCAGCCCGGCATTCTGCAGCGCGTAGGCATAGGCGCTGCGGTCGAAGCTGCCGTCGGGGCCGTTGAAGGCCTGCACGTTGCGCAGGTCCTCGGCGACGCGCTCGTCTCCGACCGAAAGGCCGATGCGGTTGGTCTCGTCCTCGAGCGCGGCGTTGGTCACCACCTGCGCCAGCACCTGATCGGTGAGGCCCGACTGGCGCGCCTGTTCCACCGTCACCGCCTGGCCGGTCTGGGCCTGCAGGGCGCGCATCTCGGATTGCAGCGCGCGGGCATAATCGCCGGTCGAGATCGTGGTGTCGCCGACCGAGCCGATGCTGCCGACCCCGCCTGAGAAATTCACCGTGCCGAAGGCGCCGAAACCGACGAAGGAGGCGATCAGGATCGCCCAGACGATGTACTTGGTGATGCCGGCTTTTCCGCGCGCCATGACTGCCTCTTCCCCTATGGTTCTGGCGCCCGTGTCTATGCCGGGCCGTCGGTCCCCGCAAGGGGCCAGTCCAGCGCTTCGAGCCGGTCGAACAGCACCGTGATCGCCTCGGCGTCGAGATTGGCGAAGGCAAAGCGGAAATGCCGCGCGCCGGCCGGGTCTTCGGGCGGTACGAACATGGTGCCGGGCAGGGCGAGGATGCCGGCCTCGTGCACCAGCTTGCGGCCGAGCACATCGGATCCCTCGGCAAACGGGTGTTCGACATAGGCGAAATAGGCACCGAGCCCCTTGAGCCGCCAGCCGCGCGCCTCGAGACGCGGGAATTGCGCGGTGATCGCCGCGCGGCGGGCGAGGATCTCGTCGCGCTCGCCGGCGACCCACTGGCTGAGGTTCTCGAGCCCCCAGAGCGCCGCGATCTGGCCAAGCTGCGGCGCGCAGATCGCCACCGTGTCCTGAAACTTCTCGACCTCCTCGAGCAGCCCCGGCTCGGCAATGATCGCGCCGACGCGGTGGCCGGTGAGGCGGTAGGCCTTGGAGAAGCTGTAGAGCTGGATCAGCGTGTCCTCGTGGCCCGGCTGGCGCAAAAGGTCATGCGGCGCGCCGGAGCGGCTGTCGAAATCCTTGTAGGTCTCGTCGACGATGAGCCGGATGCCGTGCTCGCGCGCGAGGTCATAGAGCGCCCGCAGGGTCTCGGCCGGGTACTCGACCCCGCCGGGATTGTTCGGCGACACCAGCACGATGGCGCGGGTGCGATCGGTGAGCAGGGCGCGGGCGGTCTCGGCATCCGGCAGCAGGTCGTCGCCGGTGGGCAGCGGCACGGTGCGCACCCCCTGCATGTCGAGCCACATCTTGTGATTGAAGTACCACGGCGTCGGTAGAAGCACCTCGTCACCCTCGCCGGCGATGGCGGCCATGGTGGCGGCGAAGGCCTGGTTGCAGCCGGCAGTGATCGCGACCTGCTCGGGGCTGACCTCGGCCTCGTAATGCGCGCTCCAGTCGCGCGCCAGCGCCGCGCGCAGCGCCGGCAGGCCGAGCACGGGCCCGTAGAGATGCGTCTCGGGCTGCTCCATCGCATCGGCCATGGCGCGGCGCAGGGCGGCGGGCGGCGGATCCACCGGCGCGGCCTGGCTCACGTTGATCAGCGGGCGGTCGGCGGGAAAGCTCACGCCCTCGATCCAGCGCTTGGCCTCGGGGACCGGCGGCGTGAAGGTGGATTGCGTGCGGCTGAGATGGGTCATTTGATCGGATCCGGCGTGATTTCGGCGCACGCTATCAGGCCGGTCGGGGCGGGGAAAGGCCTGCCGTGGCGGGCGTTTCCCTCAGGCCTCCGTGGTGTCGAAGGACGCGCGCGCGGCACGGATGCGGGCGTGATTGCGGTCGGCCCAGTCGGTCAGGATGGCGATCGGCTCGAGCGCCGACTGGCCGAGCTCGGTCAGCGCGTATTCCACCGAGGGCGGCTTGGTCGGGAAAACCTGCCGCGAGATCAGCCCGTCGCGCTCGAGCTGCCGCAGGCTCTGGGTCAGCATCCGCTTGGAGATGTCACCCACCTGTCGCTGCAGCGCCGAGAAGCGCTTGGGCCCGGTGGTGAGCGCGATGAGCAGCAGAAGCGTCCATTTCTGGCCGACCCGGTCGAGCACGTCGCGCACCGGGCACACGCCGGGATCGTCCGGCGCGCCGTCGAACCCGGCAAGCTGGCGCAGGATCGCGAGGCCGTCGGGGTTACCCGCATGTTCCTTGGTCATGAAAAAGTGCCTCCTTCACAGGCGCCTGTAGGTGGTCTACATCCGAGACCATATTACGGTTATAGACCAATATCGAAGGAAAGGAACGCCTCATGTCCCAACCGCTCAAGTACCTCGTGACCGGCGCCTCCGGCCAGCTCGGTAGCCTTGTCATCGACGCACTCCTGGCCCGCGTGCCGGCCGGTGAGATCGGCGCACTGGTGCGCCGCCCCGAGGCCGCGGCCCCGCTGGAGGCCAAGGGCGTGAGCGTCCGTGTCGCTTCCTACGATGATCCGGCGGCGCTTGAAGCGGCGTTTGCGGGAGTCGAGCGGCTGTTGTTGGTCTCCTCCAGCGAGGTCGGCCAGCGCGCCGCGCAGCATGGCAATGTCATCGATGCGGCCAAGGCCGCGGGCGTGGGCTTCGTCGCCTATACCTCGATCCTCAAGGCCGACAGCTCGCCGCTGACGGTGCTGCCCGCCGAGCACGTCGCGACGGAGCAGGCGCTGGCGGCCTCCAGTCTGCCTTACGCGCTGCTGCGCAATG
>NZ_JBYNAH010000298.1:0-4852 GCF_059781815.1 Salipiger sp.
CGCCGCCCATGCCCTTGACCAGCTTGCCCGGGATCATCCAGTTCGCCAGGTCGCCATTCTCGGCAACCTCCATGGCGCCGAGGATCGCCGCTGCGATCTTGCCGCCACGGATCATGCCGAAGCTCAGCGCGCTGTCGAAATAGGCCGTCTTGGGCAGCTCGGTGATGGTCTGCTTGCCGGCGTTGATGAGATCGGGATCCTCTTCGCCCTCATAGGGGAACGGGCCCATGCCCAGCATGCCGTTCTCGGACTGCAGCGTGATCTCCTTGTCGCCCACGTAGTTGGCGACCAGCGTCGGGATGCCGATCCCGAGGTTCACGTACATGCCGTCTTCGAGTTCCTCGGCCGCGCGTGCGGCCATCTGATTGCGATCCCAGGGCATTATGCTTCCTCCCGCTTGCGCACGGTGCGCTGTTCGATCCGCTTCTCGTGCTCGCCCTTGATGATGCGGTGCACGTAGATGCCGGGCAGGTGAATGTGATCGGGGTCAATCTCGCCGGGTTCGACGATCTCTTCCACTTCCATCACGCAGATCTTGCCGCACATGGCCGCCGGCGGGTTGAAGTTGCGCGCGGTCTTGCGGAACACGCAGTTGCCGGTGGTGTCGGCCTTCCACGCCTTGACGATCGACAGGTCGGCGAAGATGCCCTCTTCGAGGATGTAGTCCTGGCCGTCCCAGGTCTTCACGTCCTTGCCCTCGGCGATGACGGTGCCGACGCCGGTCTTGGTGTAGAAGCCGGGAATGCCGCAGCCGCCGGCGCGCATGCGCTCGGCCAGGGTGCCCTGCGGGTTGAATTCCAGCTCCAGCTCGCCCGAAAGGTACTGACGCATGAACTCGGCGTTCTCGCCCACGTAGGACGACATCATCTTCTTGATCTGCTTGGTGTCGAGCAGCTTGCCAAGGCCGAACCCGTCGACGCCGCAGTTGTTCGACGCGATGGTCAGGTTCTTGACGCCGCTCTCGACGATGGCGTCGATCAGAAGCTCGGGAATGCCGCAGAGGCCGAACCCGCCCGCCGCGATCAGCATGTCGTCACGCAGCAGACCGTCGAGGGCCTCCGCTGCGGAGCCGTAGACTTTCTTCATGGAATTCTCCCCTCCTGAAGCTGTTCGCACGGGTTTTGCCGCGCTGCAGAGCCAGAGTCAACGAAGGCGGTCCCGGATGGAACCGCCTTCAGCGCTAACACGAACGGCAGATGTGTCAGATGACCCGAACCTGTGTCCCGATCGGGCAGAGTTCGAACAGCGCGGCGATCTTCTCGTTGTAAAGGCCGATGCAGCCATCCGAGGACCGGCGCCCGATCTTGCGGGTATCGTGGGTGCCGTGGATGATGTAGGCCGGCCAGCCCAGATACATCGCATGGGTTCCCAAGGGGTTATCCGGCCCCGGGCCAATCGGCTCCCAGTCGGGGAAACGCTCGAGCTGGGAGGCGGTGGGGGTCCAGCTGGGCCCGACCTTCTTGCGCACGATCTCGGTATAGCCGCGCTTGGTCAGCTCGTCGGTCTTGGGCACCGAGGTCGGGTAGACGCGGTAATCGCTGCCGTCGGCGTTCCAGTAATGCAGCGCCCGCGAGGTGGTATCGGCCACGATGCTCGACACGCCCAGCGTCTCGAAGTGATCGCGCCAGTCCTGCATGGAGAAGCTGGAGATGTTGTTGCGCACGATGGCTTGCGCCCGGGCCTGCGCAGGCACCAGAGGCAGCGTCAGGGCGGCGCCGGCGGCACCAAGCAGCGCGCGTCGCGTGAAGGGCGTATCGGTCATGACAAAGCTTTCGCTATCTGTGATCGGTTGCGCCGGAGGATGCCGGGCAAACAAACATATTTCCAATCACATATATTTGCATGCCTGCCACGAACCCGTGACAGGCGGCCTCCCGCTCACGCATTTCAGGAAAGGCTATCCGCCGGGGATCACTCCCCGGCTTTCTTGGCGGCGGTTTTCTTCGCGGCGGGCTTCTTGGCAGCCGTCTTTTTGGCTGTGGTCTTCTTTGCCGCAGCCTTCTTCGGCGCGGCCTTCTTCTTGCCGCCCTTCTTGGCTGCCTTCTCGGCGATCAGCTCGAGCGCCTGCTCGAGCGTGGCATCGCCCGGCTCGGTCTCTTTCGGCAGGGTGGCGTTGATCTTTTCCCACTTCACGTAGGGACCGTAGCGCCCCTCATAGACCGCGATCTTGCCGCCATCCGGGTGCTCGCCCAGCTCCTTGAGAACCTTCGCCGCCCCACCGCGGCCACGGCCCGGGTTGGCGCGCTTCTCGGCCAGAAGCTCCACCGCGTGGTTCATGCCGATCTCGAAAACCTCCTGGAATTCCTTGAGGTTGACATAGACCGGCTTCTCCTCGTCGGGGGCCTGGTGCATGATGTAGGGGCCAAAGCGACCGAGGTTCGCCTTGATCACGCCGCCATCGGGATGCATGCCGATCTCGCGCGGGAGCGTCAGCAGCGTCAGCGCCTTTTCCAGCGTCATATCATCGGGCGCCCAGCCGGGCAGGAAATTGCCCCGCGCCTTGGGCAGCGAGGCCCGCGGCGGCTTCTTGTTCTCCGGCGTCGGCTCGCCGCGCTGGACGTAAGGCCCGAAGCGGCCAGCCTTGAGCCAGATCTCGTCCTCGCCGTCGAGGCCGAGCATCTTCTCCTCGCCCTCGGCCCCCTCGCCCGCGATCGGGCGGGTGTAGGTGCATTCGGGATAGTTGCCACAGCCGACAAACCCGCCGGTGCGCGAGGTCTTGAGATGCAGACGCCCCTGCCCGCATTTCGGGCAGATGCGCGGATCCGAGCCATCCTCGCGCGGCGGGTAGAGCTGCGGCGCCAGCGCCTCGTCGAGGACGTCGAGCACCTCGGAGATGCGCAGCTCGGAGGTCTCCGAGATCGCGGCCGAGAAATCGCGCCAGAACTTGCCGAGCAGCGCCTTGTAATCCATCTCGCCGGCCGAGACCTCGTCGAGCTCATTCTCGAGCTCGGCGGTGAACTCGTAGCCCACATAGGTGCGGAAGAAGTTCAGCAGGAAGATGGTGACGATCCGGCCTTTATCCTCGGGGATCAGGCGGTTCTGCTCCTTGCGGACATATTCGCGATCCTGGATCGTGCCGATCACGCTGGCATAGGTCGAGGGCCGGCCAATGCCGAGCTCTTCCATCTTCTTGACCAGCGTCGCCTCGGTGTAGCGCGGCGGCGGCTGGGTGAAGCTCTGGGTGCCGAGCACCGCATCGTTGGCGGAGATCATCGCCGCCGGGCCGGCGGCCGGATCGGCCTTTTCCGAGGCCTTGGCGTACTGGTCGCGCAGGCCGGCCTTGGCGAAATTCGCGGCCTCGCCCTGCATGATCTGCGGCAGGCGCTTGTCGTCATCATCGGCGACGTCGTCGCGTCCCTCTTCATAGACCCGCAGGAAGCCGTCGAAGAGCACCACCTGACCGGTGGCGCGCAGGCCGACCTGGCCGTCGGAGCTGGCGATCTCGACGGTGGTGCGCTCGAGACGGGCGGCCTCCATCTGACACGCCAGCGTGCGCTTCCAGATCAGGTCATAAAGCTTGCGCTGGTCGTCCTCGCGCAGCTTGAGACTGGCGGCGTCCTTGGTCATGTCGGTGGGGCGGATGCACTCGTGCGCTTCCTGCGCGTTCTTGGCCTTGTTCTTGTAGATCCGCGGGCTGCCGGGCACGTACTCCTTGCCGAAGCGGTCGGCGATGGCGTCGCGGCAGGCGGCGACCGCCTCGGGCGCCATGTCGATGCCGTCGGTCCGCATGTAGGTGATGTGGCCGGCCTCGTAGAGGCGCTGCGCGGCGCTCATGCAGGCCCGCGCGCCCATGCCGAACTTGCGGCTGGCCTCCTGCTGCAGGGTCGAGGTCATGAACGGGGCCGAGGGGTTACGCGAGCTGGGCTTGGCCTCGACGCTGGCGATCTCGAGCTTGCGCGAGGACACAGCCTGCACCGCCATCTCGGCCTGGGTGGCGTTCTCGATGTCGAAACGGTCAAGCTTCTTGCCCGCCAGCATGGTCAGGCGAGCCTCATAATCCTGGCCTCGCGGGGTGCTGAGCAGCGCCTTGACCTGCCAGTATTCGCGCGGCCGGAAGGCCTCGATCTCCATCTCGCGCTCGACGATGAGACGCAGGCAGACCGACTGCACGCGCCCCGCCGAGCGCGCGCCCGGCAGCTTGCGCCAGAGCACCGGGCTGAGGTTGAAGCCCACGAGATAGTCGAGCGCCCGGCGGGCCAGATAGGCCTCGACCAGCGGCGCGTCGATCTCGCGAGGGTTCTGCATCGCCTCGGTGACGGCGGCCTTGGTGATGGCGTTGAAGGTCACCCGGCGAACATCGGTGTCCTTCTTGATCGAGCGGCGCTTGGTGAGCGCCTCTTTCAAGTGCCAAGAGATCGCCTCGCCCTCGCGATCGGGGTCGGTTGCGAGGATCAGTTCGTTGTCGGATTTCAGCGCCTCGGCGATGGCGGCGACGTGCTTGCGGGAGTCGTTTCCGATCTCCCAAGTCATCGAGAAGTCATGCTCGGGATCGACCGAACCGTCCTTCGCAGGCAGGTCGCGCACGTGGCCATAGGAGGCGAGAACGGTGTAGTCGGACCCCAGATACTTGTTGATTGTCTTGGCCTTGGCAGGGGATTCGACGACGACAACGGGCATGAAATGACCACCTTTCCTGGAAATACGTCCACAGGCTGAGCGCGGAGGGCGTATGGCGGCGGAAGATGTGGGGTGCAAGGGGGAAATGTCAATGCGGGGCCAGATGACGCGGGCCTCGGGCGTCATTGTGACGGCGCGCGATGCCAATCAGACGAGCGAGAGCAACCCTCCGGGCTGGCGTCTTATGCGGCCGTCGATCTCGAGATCGGTGAGCGCCGGGGCGACCGCATCGGAG
>NZ_JBYNAH010000299.1:0-4766 GCF_059781815.1 Salipiger sp.
GAAGTACTTCCAGTCGCTCGACAACGACAACAACCGCGAGTTCGTGGCCGCCTTCAAGGAGATGTGGGGCGACGACATGGTGATCGGCGACGTGACGCAGGCGGCCTATCTCGGCCCGTGGCTGTGGAAGGCGGCGGTCGAGAAGGCGGGATCGTTCGATGTCGACAAGGTGCGTGCGGCCAGCCCGGGCATCGAGCTGACCTCGGCGCCGGAGGGCTACGTGAAGGTGCACGAGAACCACCACCTGTGGTCCAAGACCCGCGTCGGGCGGGCCCAGGCCGACGGCCAGTACGAAGTGGTCTTCGAGACCGCGGACCTCGTCGAGCCCAACCCCTTCCCCGAGGGCTACCAGTAAGAGGCAGGGGCGCAGGGCCGGGCAACCCCGACCGGACCCTGTGCAAGGTGCCCGCGCCGTCTTCCCTCGGCGCGGGCCAACCGTTCCCTGCTCCTCCCCCGCCGCGTCGGGACAGGCGCGCGGGTGTTCTCTCCCGACAGGAAAGCTGACCACATGTTTGCCGATTACAGCTGGAGCGAGCTGACCGCGATCTTCGCGATGCAGGGTTTCGCCGGCCTCATCCTCTTCTCCGTCTTCGTGCTCATGGCGCTCGGGCTGGCCATCATCTTCGGCCAGATGGGCGTCATCAACATGGCGCATGGCGAGTTCATGATCCTTGGCGCCTACGTGACCTACCTGGTCTCGATCTTCTTCGCCGAGGCGCTGCCGGCGCTGTTCCCGGCGTATTTCTTCGTGGCGATGATCCTCGCCTTCATTGCCGCAGGCGCGCTGGGCATGTTCGTCGAATGGGCGATGATCCGGCATCTCTACAAGCGCCCGCTGGATACGCTGCTCGCCACGTGGGGCCTCAGCCTGATCCTGCAGCAGGTCTATCGCTCGGTGTTCGGCGCCCGCGAAGTCGGCGTGACGATCCCCGACTGGATGATGGGCTCGCTGCCGCTGACCGACATGATCGAGATCCCGATCAACGGCATCTTCGTGATGGTGCTGGCCATCGGCATTTCCGTTGCCGTCTACGTGATGATGTACCGCTCGCGCTGGGGCCAGCAGGTCCGTGCGATCAACCAGAACCGCGTCATGGCCGGCGCCGTCGGCATCAACACCGAATGGACCGACCGGATGACCTACGGCATCGGCTGCGGCATCGCCGGGGTCGCGGGCTCGGCCTTCACGATGATCGGCTCGACCGGGCCCACCGCCGGCCAGCTCTACATCGTCGACACCTTCCTCGTGGTGGTCTTCGGCGGCGCGGCCAGCCTGCTCGGCACCATCGCCTCCGCCTTCACCATCAGCCAGGCGCAATCGATCATGGAGTTCTTCCTCTCGGGATCGATGGCCAAGGTTCTCACGCTGCTCGTGGTGATCGGCATCCTGATGCTGCGCCCGCAGGGCCTCTTCGCCCTCAAGCTGCGCAAGTAAGGAGCCCGGACCGATGCAAGTCACGCGCAAGAATTCGCTGTTTACCCGCTACGAGCTGATCGGCTTCGCCATCCTCGCCGCCATCATCTTCGTGGTCTTCCCGATGATCTGGGCCACCTGCCGGCTCACCCTCTTCGGCAAGTACCGGACCTCGGCCTTCGTGGCGGTGGGGCTGGTGCTGTGCTGGGGGGCAGGGGGCATCCTGTCGCTGGGGCAGGGGGTGTTCTTCGGGCTGGGGGGCTATTGCATGGCGATGTTCCTCAAGCTCGAGGCCTCGACGCCCGAGAACACCGCGATCCAGTCGACCCCGGGCATCCCCGATTTCATGGACTGGAACCAGCTCACAGCGCTGCCGTGGTGGTGGGAGCCGTTCCACTCGCTGACGCTCTCGCTGATCGCGGTGATCGTGGTGCCGGTGGCCTTTGCCTTCATCATCGGCGTCGCGATGTTCCGCCGCCGGGTGGGGGGCGTCTACTTCGCCATCATCACCCAGGCCATCGCGGCGGTGATGACGATCCTGATCATCGGCCAGCAGGGCTATACCGGCGGCGTCAACGGCATCACCGACCTGCGCACGCTCCTGGGCTGGGACATCCGCACCGACGAGGCCAAGGAGATCCTCTACTTCGTCAACGGCGCGCTGCTCTTCGTCTGCCTCGGAATCGCGCAATACGTCCGCAAGTCGAAGCTCGGCCGCCTGCTCATCGCCATGCGCGATCAGGAAGACCGGGTGCGCTTCTCCGGCTATGACGTGGCCAATTTCAAGATCTTCATCTTCTGCCTCGGCGCCGCCTTCGCCGCCGTTGGCGGGGCGATGTTCACCCTGCAGGTGGGCTTCATGTCGCCGAGCTTCGTGGGCATCGTGCCCTCGATCGAGATGGTGATCTTCGCCGCCGTCGGCGGGCGCCTGTCGATCCTCGGCGCGGTCTACGGAACGCTGCTGGTGAACTGGGCCAAGACCACCTTCTCCGAGAGCTTCCCCGAGCTCTGGCTGCTCGGTCTCGGCGCGCTCTTCATCGCAGTGGTCATGGCCTTCCCCAACGGGCTTGCGGGCGTCTGGTCGGAGCACGTCATGCCGCGGCTGCGCAAGCTCGGCTCGCGCGGCGACAGCGGCACGCCCGATGCTGCGCCCTCCACCCCGGCCGCTGAATAAGGAGACCCGACATGCTGGATCACGCCAAGGGCAATCCCAACTACGTGCTGATGGTCGAGGGGCTGACCGTCTCCTTCGACGGCTTCAAGGCGGTCAACGACCTCAGTTTCTATGTCGAGCCCAACGAGTGCCGGGTGATCATCGGCCCGAACGGGGCCGGCAAGACCACCGTGCTCGACCTGATTTGCGGCCGCACCCGCGCCACCGAGGGCTCGGTGCAGTTCAAGGGGCAGGAGCTGCTCAAGATGCGCGAGGACCAGATCGTGCATGCCGGTGTGGGGCGCAAGTTCCAGACCCCTTCGGTCTACGAGGATCTCTCGGTCTACGAGAATCTCGAGCTGAGCTTTCCCAAGGGTCACGGGGTCTTCGGGGCGCTGTTCTTCGCCCGCGACGAGGAGGTCAACGCCCGCATCCTCGAGATCGCCGAGCTGATCTTCCTCGACGAGCAGCTCGACGAGAAGGCGGCCTATCTCAGCCACGGCCAGAAGCAATGGCTCGAGATCGGCATGCTGCTTATCCAGGACCCGCAGCTTCTGATGCTCGACGAGCCGGTCGCCGGCATGTCGGTGGCCGAGCGCAAGAAGACCGCCGAACTGCTCAACCGCATCATCCAGGATCGCTCGGTGATCGTCATCGAGCACGACATGGGCTTCGTCGAGGACATCGCGACCCGCGTCACCGTTCTGCACCAGGGCAAGGTCCTGTCCGAGGGCTCGATGGAGCGGGTGCAGAACGATCCCAAGGTCATCGAAGTCTATCTCGGCCACTGAGGAGCGCGAGCCATGCTGAACATTTCCCAACTGCGCGCGGCCTACGGCGAATCCGAGGTGCTGCACGGCCTCGACCTCGAAGTGCCCAAGGGCGAGATCGTCGCCATCATGGGCCGCAACGGCATGGGCAAGACGACGCTCATGAAGACCCTCATGGGGATCGTGCCCACCAAGTCCGGCGGCGCCAGCATCGACGGTGCCGACGTCACTGCGATGAAGAGCCACGAGCGCGTCGCCTCCGGCATCGCCTACGTGCCGCAGGGGCGGATGATCTTCTCGTCGATGACGGTGCAGGAGAATGTCGAGACCGGGCTCACCGTGACCGGCAAGAAATCCGTGCCGGGCGATATCTACGAGCTCTTCCCGGTGCTGCTCGAGATGAAGGGCCGCCGCGGCGGCAACCTCTCGGGTGGCCAGCAGCAGCAGCTTGCCATCGCGCGGGCGCTGGCCTCGGATCCCAAGGTCCTGCTTCTCGACGAGCCGACCGAGGGCATCCAACCCTCGATCATCCGCGAGATGGCCCGCACGCTGCGCCGCATCCGCGACGAGCGCGGCCTGTCGATCGTGGTGTCCGAACAGGTGCTGAGCTTCGCGCTCGACGTCGCCGACCGGGTGCTGGTGATCGAGAACGGCAATTTCGTCCACGACAGCCCGCGCGAGGGCATCGACGAGGCCAAGGTCTCGAAATTCCTTTCCGTCTAACCAAACCAAGCAGGGAGACTACCATGCCTGACACCTCGTTCTCCGCCACCACTGGCACGGATACGCTGATCTCGGTCGATCTGTCCGAGAGCCCCCACACCAACGAGAACATCCACAACCGCTGGCATCCCGACATCCCGATGGCGGTCTGGGTCGAGCCGGGCGACGATTTCAAGATCGAGACCTACGACTGGACCGGCGGGCAGATCCACAACAACGACGATGCCTCCGACGTGCGCGATGTCGAACTGCAGCAGGTGCATTACCTCTCCGGCCCGATCGGGGTGAAGGGGGCCGAGCCGGGCGACCTGCTCAAGGTCCACATCCTCGATATCGGTGCCAAGGAAGAGATGAACTGGGGTTTCAACGGCTTCTTCTCCAAGCAGAATGGCGGCGGCTTCCTGACCGATCACTTCCCCGAGGCGCAGAAATCGATCTGGGATTTCGAGGGCATGTTCACCAAGTCGCGCCACGTGCCGGGTGTGAAATACGCCGGCCTCATCCACCCGGGCCTGATCGGCTGCCTGCCCGACCGCAAGATGCTCGACATGTGGAACGCCCGCGAGGCGGCGCTGGTCGCCACCGATCCCAACCGGGTGCCGGCGCTGGCCGAGCTGCCCAACACCCAGTCGGCCCATATGGGCAAGATGACGGGCGACGAGCGCGCCGCCGCAGCGGCCGAGGCCGCCCGCACCGTGCCGCCGCG
>NZ_JBYNAH010000010.1:0-40919 GCF_059781815.1 Salipiger sp.
TGATCCTCGCGCACAATCGGGGCCCGCACCGCGCGTGCGGGCCCTTCGCCTGACTTCCCACCGGCCGAAAGAGGTGCCCCGCTTGCCCCAATCGCTTCTGCCATGGTTTTTGGTGATACAGCGGCTCGGCATTGCCCTGCTGACGCTTGTCATCGTCTCCTTTGCCGTCTTCTTCGCCACCGAGCTTCTGCCCGGGGACGTTGCCGAAATCCTGCTTGGCCAGGCCGCCACGCCCGAGGCCGTCGCCGGCCTGCGCACCGCGATGGGGCTCGACGAGCCGGCGCTGAGCCGCTTTGTCGGCTGGCTTCTCGGATTGGCGGGCGGAGATCTGGGCACCTCCTACGTGAACAACATGGAGGTCGTGGAGCTGCTCTCGGGCCGGCTGAGCAATTCGCTGCGGCTCGCCGGGGTGACGACGCTGGTCTCGGTGCCGATCGCGCTGAGCCTCGGAATCGGTGCCGCGATGTGGCGCGGCTCGCTGTTCGACCGGGTGGTCTCGGTGCTGACGATCTCGGTGATCTCGGTGCCGGAATTCATGGTCGCCACGCTGGCGGTGCTGATCTTTGCGGTCTGGCTCGACTGGCTGCCGGCGCTGAGCTATGGGGTCGACATGAGCTCGCTCGGCGCCATGCTCAAGGCCTATGCGATGCCGGTGATCACGCTCTCCTTCGTGATCTCGGCGCAGATGATCCGGATGACCCGCGCCGCGGTGATCGAGACGATCAACACCCCCTATGTGGAGATGGCGCTGCTCAAGGGCGCCTCGCGCAAGCGCATGGTGCTGGGCCACGCGCTGCCCAACGCGCTGGGGCCGATCGCCAACGCGGTGGCGCTGTCGCTGAGCTATCTCGTCGGCGGGGTGATCATCGTCGAGACGATCTTCAACTATCCCGGCGTGGCCAAGCTCATGGTCGACGCGGTGAGCACCCGCGACCTGCCGCTGATCCAGTCCTGCGCGATGATCTTCTGCGTCAGCTACCTGCTGCTGATCACGCTCGCAGACCTGATCGCGATCCTTTCCAATCCGAGGCTGCGTCGATGATGGCAGAGTATCACACCACCACCGCCAAGGACGCGCCCAAGCCCAAGGGGCCGGGCTGGAGCTTCAACTGGGTTGGCCGCATCGGCCTTGCGATCATGCTGTTCTGGGGGCTTGTCGCCCTGGTCGGCCCGGCGCTCGCGCCGCACCCGCCGGGCGAGATCGTCGACTGGGACTATTTCGGCCCGATGACCGGCGACTACTGGATGGGGACCGACTATCTCGGCCGCGACATCTTCTCGCGCATCCTGATGGGCGCGCGCTATACCGTGGGCATCGCGCTGGCCGCGGTCACGCTGGCCTGCACGCTCGGCGTCATCCTCGGCATGGTCGCCGCCGTCGCGGGCGGCTGGTTCGACATGGTGTTGTCGCGCCTGCTCGACGCGTTCAACGGCATCCCCTCGCTGCTCTTCGGGCTCGTGGTGGTCGCCGCCGTCGGTTCGTCGATCCCGGTGCTGATCCTGACCCTCACGGCGATCTACATGCCGGGCTCCTACCGCTTCGCCCGGGCGCTGGCGGTCAACGTCAACACGATGGATTTCGTCACCGTGGCCCGCGCCCGTGGCGAGAGCACGCGCTACCTGATCCTGCAGGAGATCTTTCCCAACATCCTCGGCCCGGTGCTGGCCGATCTCGGCCTGCGCTTCGTGTTCATCGTGCTGGTGCTCTCGGGGCTCTCCTTCCTCGGCCTGGGCGTGCAGCCGCCCTATGCCGACTGGGGCGCGCTGGTGCGCGAGAACATCGAAGGGCTGAGCCTCGGTGCGCCGGCGGTGATCTTCCCCTCGATCGCCATCGCCTCGCTGACCATCTCGGTGAACATGTTCATCGACAACCTGCCCACCAAGATCCGCGACAGGAGCGAATGATGACCGCACCCCTCGTCACCGTCGAGAACCTGCGCATCGGCGCAACCACCGATGCGGGCCGCAAGGTCGAGATCATCAAGGGCGTGAACTTCGAGATCGCGCCCGGAGAGATCGTCGCGTTGATCGGCGAGAGCGGCTCGGGCAAGACCACGATCGCGCTGTCGCTGATGGGCCATACCCGCAGCGGCTGCGAGATCGAGGGCGGCACCATCCGCCTCGGCGCCTCCGAGATCACCGCCATGTCGAACCGCGCCCGCGCGCGGCTGCGCGGCACCGAGGTCTCCTACGTGCCGCAATCGGCGGCGGCGGCCTTCAACCCGTCGAAGCGGATCATGGATCAGGTGATCGAGATCGCCTCCATCCACGAGCTGATGCCGCGCGCCGAGGCCGAGAAGAAGGCGGTCGAGCTGTTCCGCGCGCTGGCGCTGCCCGATGCCGACAGCATCGGCCGCCGCTATCCGCACCAGGTGTCGGGCGGGCAGTTGCAGCGCCTGTCGGCGGCGATGGCGCTGATCGGCGACCCGAAGCTCGTCATCTTCGACGAGCCCACCACGGCGCTTGACGTCACCACCCAGATCGAGGTGCTGCGCGCCTTCAAGTCGGTGATGCGCAAGGGCGGTATCGCGGGCGTCTATGTCAGCCACGATCTTGCGGTGGTGGCGCAGATCGCCGACCGCATCATCGTGCTGAAGGGCGGCGAGATCCAGGAGGTCGGCGAGGCCGCGCAGATCCTGCACGCGCCGCGGCATGCCTACACCAAACAGCTTCTCGCCGCGTTCGAGCCGGTACCGCACCAGCCGCTCGCGCCGCCGGCCCGCGCCGAAAAGCCCAAGCCGGTGCTCGAGGTGTTCGATCTCTGCGCCGGCTACGGCCCGACCCGCAACGGCATCCCGGCGGCGCAGATCCTCAAGAACGTGAGCTTCAAGCTCGAGCGCGGCCGCAACCTCGGTGTGATCGGTGAATCCGGCTCTGGCAAGTCGACGCTGGCGCGGGCGGTGGCGGGGATCCTGCCGGCCTATCGCGGCGGCGTGCTGGTCGACGGAACCGAGATGCGGCCGGCGCTCAAGGACCGGTCCAAGGCCGAGCTGCGGCGCATGCAGATGGTGTTCCAGCTTGCCGATACCGCGCTCAACCCGGCCCATTCCATCGGCGCCATCCTCGCCCGCCCGCTGACCTTCTACGAAGGCCTGCGCGGCAAGGCGCGCGAGGCGCGGGTGATCGAGCTGCTCGACATGGTGCACCTGCCGGCCAACCTGCGCCACCGCCTGCCGGGCGAGCTTTCGGGCGGCCAGAAGCAGCGGGTGAACCTCGCCCGCGCGCTGGCGGCAAGCCCGGAGCTGATCCTGTGCGACGAGATCACCTCGGCGCTCGACACGGTGGTGGCCGCCGCGATCCTCGAGCTGCTCAAGGAACTGCAGCGCGAGCTGGGGCTGAGCTACATGTTCATCAGCCACGATCTCTCGACTGTCGAGGCGATCTGCGACGACGTGCTGGTGATGTACAAGGGCGAGGTGGTCGAGGCGCTGCCCGCCGCGGCGATGTCGGAGCAGGCCACGCATCCCTACTCGCGGCTGCTGATCTCCTCGGTGCCGCAGCTCGACACCGGCTGGCTGGCCGGGCTCGAGCAGGATCCGGAGCTGGTGGCGCAGTTCGCCAACCGCTGAGCCGCATCGCGCCGGGCCGCGGTCGGACCGCGTCGCCCGCGCCCTGCGCCTCTGGCGCGCGCGGGCCTGCCTTGGCGGTGGGCGCTCTCAGACCTTGTCGGCGAAGAGATGGCTCAGCGGCATCCGGGTCTTGGAGAAGGGCGTCTTCATCACCACGAAGCTGAAATACTTGTCGATGCCGACATTGCGGTCGATCAGGTCCTCGATGATGGTCTGGTAATCCGAGATCGAGGCGGTGACGAATTTCGCCAGATAGTCGTAGCCGCCCGAGACGAGGTGGCACTCGACGCAGCAGTCGACCTTTTCCAGCGCCTCCTGAAAGCGGGCAAAGTCGATCTGGCGGTGGTTGCGCAGGGTGAACTCGGTGAACACCGTCAGCGTCTCGCCGAGCTTGGCCATGTCGACCTGCGCGGCGTAGCCGGTGATGTAGCCGGCCTTCTGTAGCTTCTTCACCCGCATCAGGCAGGGCGAGGGCGACAGGTTCACCAGATCCGCCAGCTCGACATTGGTGATGCGCCCGTTGCGCTGCAACTCGGCGAGAATCTTCAGGTCGATCCGGTCGAGCTTGTAGCTGAGGCTCATCGTGTCTTTCCTTCGGGGTCTGCGCACCGTTTCCGTCTTCTGAAGGGCAGGGCCGCCCGCAAGTCAACCGCATTCGACAGGAAATGCCGTGGCGGGCCGGCGATCCGGCAGATGCAACTGGGCGCGCCATCATAGAAAATGGTGGGACTACAGGAGACTATCATGACCGCCCCCTTGCTGCATATCGACACCCAGACCGAGCTGCCCGAAACCGCCGATTGCGTGGTGATCGGGGCGGGCATCGTCGGCACCTCGGCCGCCTACTGGCTGGCGCGCGCCGGGCTGAAGGTGGTGCTGCTCGAGAAGGGGCGCGTTGGCGCCGAGCAGTCGAGCCGCAACTGGGGCTGGTGCCGGCAGCAGAACCGCGATGCCCGCGAGCTGCCGCTCTCGACCCGCAGCCTGGCGCTTTGGGAAGAGATGACGCGCGATATCGGCGAGGATCTCGGGTTTCGCCGCTGCGGGTTGCTCTATCTCTCCAACGATGCCAACGAGCTCGAGGGCTGGGCGCGCTGGGGCCGTTTCGCCCGTGGCGAGGGCGTCGACACGCAGATGCTGAGCGCCGCCGAGGCCGCCGAGCGCGGTGCTGCCACCGGCCAGAGCTGGGCCGGGGGCGTGTGGTCGCCGAGCGACGGCGTGGCCGATCCCTCGCGCGCCGCGCCGCTGATCGCCAAGGGCATTCTCAAGCATGGCGGTCAGGTGATCCAGGGCTGCGCTGCGCGCGGCGTCGAGACCGAGGCCGGGGCGGTCTCGGCGGTGGTCACCGAGAAGGGCCGCATCCGCACGAAGCAGGTCGTGCTCTCGGGCGGTGCCTGGGCGGCGAGCTTCCTGCACCAGCTGGGCATCGCCTTCCCGCAAGCCTCGGTGCGCAGCTCGATCCTGTCGGTGGCGCCGGGCATCGAGGGGCTGCCCGACGCGCTGCACACCGCCGCCGTCTCGGTGACGCGGCGCGGCGATGGCGGGCACACGCTGGCGATCTCGGGGCGCAGCCATCTCGACCCCACCCCCGGCGCGATCCGCGGGGCCAAGCACTTCCTGCCGATGTTCGCCAAGCGCTGGCGTGCTCTGGCACCGGGCGGACCGCAGGCCTGGCAGGCCGGGTTCGAAACCCGCAAGATCTGGGCGCTCGATGCCGAGACCCCGATGGAGCGGGCCCGCATCCTCGATCCCAAACCCTCCGAGCGGCTGGTGGGCGAGACGCTGGCCCGCGCCAAGGCGCTGCTGCCGGCGCTGGAGAGCGCGACCGTTCAGGCCAAGTGGGCCGGCTATATCGACAGCACGCCGGACGGCGTTCCGGTAATCGACGCGGAAATCGGCCTGCCCGGCCTGACGCTGGCGGCGGGGCTCTCGGGCCATGGCTTCGGCATCGGGCCGGGGGTGGGCCATCTGGTGGCCGACCTGCTCACCGGGCGCGACCCGATCACCGAGACCGCGCAATACCGGCTGAGCCGCTTCGACAGCGCGCAATGGGGAAAGGTGGCGGGATTCTGAGCTCACGCGGCGAACCTCTCGATCGACATGGCCGCGATCGGCGTCTCGCTGGCGCCGGTCGCGATCAGCTCGGCCATGGCATCGCCGACCCCGGGGCCAAGCTGAAAGCCGTGGCCACAGAAACCGAAGGCGTGGAACAGGCCCGGCGTGGTGGCCGAGGCGCCCATCACCGGCAGCCCGTCGGCGACATAGCCCTCGCAGCCCGACCAGTGCCGGATGATCGCCACGTCGCGCAGCGCCGGGCAGATCCGCACCAGCTTTTCGAGCTGGCGCGACAGGCCCGAGGGGTCGAAGCGGGCGAAGCCGGTCTCGTCCACCGGCATGCGCGGCACGCCGCCGCCAAAGACGATATTGCCGCGCTCGACCTGCCGCAGGTAAGCGCCGCTGTCCTGCGACCAGACCCCGACCACCGGCAGGATGCGGTGGGGCAGGGGCTCGGTCACGCCCATCTGCGGCCCGTGCATCTCGAGCGGGACGTTCTCCCCGAAGCGCCGCGCCAGCTCGACGCCCCAGGCTCCGGCGCAGTTCACCAGCAGATCGGCGCCGAACGCGCCCTTGGCCGTGGTGATCTCGAAGCCCGACTCCGTCAGGGCGATTTCGGGGGTGCCGGCCTCGCTGACGATCTCGGCACCAAGGCGCGCGGCAGCATCGGCGAAGGCCGGGCTGACCAGCCGGGGGTTGGCGCTGCCGTCCTGCGGCGAGAAGCTGGCCGCGATGGCCGAGGGCCCGAGGCCGGGAAAGCGGCCGGCGATCTCGGCCGGCTCCAGCTCTTTCAGCGCAAGGCCGAGCGGTTCTGCGGCGGCGGCGAAGCGGCGCATGTCCTCGCGCGAGGTCTCATCGAAGATCAGCCGCAGGTGGCCGGTGGCGCGGAACTCCACGTCGCGGCCCAGCAGCGCCTCGGACCGACCCCAGAGCGCCAGCGAGCGCTGCGCCAGCGGCAATTGCACCAGCGCGCGGCCGCTGCGGCGGATGTTGCCGAAGGAGGCGACCGTCGCGCCGGCGCCGATGGCGCCGCGCTCGATCAGCCGCACGCGCAGACCGCGCCGGGCGAGGAAGAACGCCGTGGCGGTGCCCATCAGCCCGCCGCCGAGTACGATCACCTGCATGAGAGCTCCTTTTCGTCTGCTCCCAAGAGACCCCGGCAGGGGCCTTGCGGTCAAAGACGGGATGCGGGCTCGATCATAAGTCAGACCTATGGAGTGAAAGATGCGGGCACGACAGCTTGAGGTCTTCACCGCTGTGATGCGGGCCGGCACCGTGACCGAGGCCGCCAGGATGCTCAACATCTCGCAGCCGGCGCTGAGCCAGGTGCTGCGCCACGCCGAGGACGATCTGGGCTTTGCCCTCTTCACCCGCGAGAAGGGCCGGCTGAAGCCGACCCCCGAGGCGCAGGAGCTCTATCCCGAGGCCGAGCGTCTCTTTGGCGAGCTCGAGGGGCTGCGCCGCAAGACCGCCGATCTCAGGCTCGGGCGGGCCGGGCTGGTGCGCATCGGCTGCTCGACGCCGCCGGCCATGTCGCTGCTGCCGCGGGTGATGGCGGCGTTCCGCGCCCGTCACCCGGATATCGCGCTGCGCTGCAACGTGGCGCCGGTGCACTCGCTGCGCACCATGCTGCGCGAGGGCGACGCGGCGATGGCGCTGGCGCTGACCGACCGGATGCCCGAGGAGATCGAGGTCGAGGTGCTGGGCCGGACGGGGTTCTGCTGCCTGCTGCCTGCGGGCCATCCGCTGGCCGGAGAGGAGGCCATCGGGCTGGGCCAGCTCAGCGATGCCTTCGTGATCTCCTACCGCGCCCAGACCCGCCCGCACGAGGAACTCGACAAGGCGGCGCGCCGCGATGGGCATCGCTTCGAGCCACGGCTCGAGATCGACAGCTCGATCTCGGCGGTGGGCTTCGTACAGGCGGGGCTCGGCATCGCGGTGGTCGATTCGCTGCTGCCCTGGGAGCAGTTCGACGGCATCGTGGTGCGCCCGCTTGCGGCCTCGCCCTCGCTGCCGCTGTCGCTGCTGACGCTGCGCGGGCGGGCCCTGTCGCGCGCCGACGAGCTGATGCGCGGTCAGATCCGGGCGCTGCTGCCGGAGGGTCTGGCGCGGCCATAGGCCGGGCTTATGGGACGCCGCCGCATCCGACTTGGACCACAGCGCCGGGCTCTGCTCGACTGGGACAAACGGAACGAAAGGCGATGACCCATGGACGGCCAACTCCCCGGCAGGGACCCTCAGGGCGAAGACTGGAAGATCGGTGTCGATATCGGCGGCACCTTCATGGATTTCTGCGCGCTGGAGGCCAACTCGGGCCGCATCGCCTCGCTCAAGGTGCTGACCACGCCGGATGATCCGGGCGCCGAGCTGCGCACCGGGCTCGACCTGCTGGCCGAGCGCGAAGGGCTGGATGCGGCGGCGGTGAGCCGCTTCGTGCATGGCACCACGGTGGGCATCAACACCATCATCCAGCGCAAGGGCGCGCGGCTCGCGATGTTCACCAACGCGGGCTTCGAGGACGTGATCGAGCTGGCGCGGCTGCGCATGCCCGAGATGTATTCGCTGTTCTGCCAGCGCCCCGATCCGCTGGTGCCGCGCGACATGATCTTCGGCCTGCCGCTGCGCATGCGCGCCGATGGCAGCCGCAGCGACGCGCCCGAGGGCGCGGTTGCCGACGCCGTGGCGAAGGCGCGCGCCGCCGGTGCCGAGGGTGTCATCGTGACGCTGCTGCACGCGTGGCGCGATCCCTCGCAGGAGATCGCCGTGCGCGAGGAGATCGAGGCGCTGGCGCCGGATCTCTTCGTCTTCACCTCCTCCGAGGTCTGGCCGGTGATCCGCGAATACGAGCGCAGCTCGACCGCGATCCTCAACGGCTATGTGCATCCCCGCGTCGCGGGCTATCTCGAGGCGCTCGAGGCGCGGCTCACCGCGCAGGGCGTGCCGGCGCGGGCCATGCTGACCAAGTCGAACGGCGGCGTGATGACCGCCGGCGAGGGGCGCCGCGACTGCGTCTCGATGCTGCTCTCGGGCACCGCCTCGGGCGTCATCGGCGCCGCCTGGCTGGCGCGGCAGGCGGGCGAGAGCCGCATCCTGACGCTGGACATCGGCGGCACCTCGGCGGATTTCGCGCTGATCATCGATGGCGAGGTGCAGTTCGGCTCGGACGAGCTGGTGGGAGAGTTCCCGCTGCACATCCCCTCGGTTTCGGTCAGCTCGATCGGCATCGGCGGCGGCTCCATCGCCTCGGTGGACGAGCACGGGGTGCTGCGCGTCGGCCCCGAAAGCGCCGGCTCGGTGCCGGGCCCGGCCTGCTATGGCCGCGGCGGGACCCGCGCCACGGTGACCGACGCGATGGCGGTCTGCGGCTGGCTTGGGCACTCGGAGATGGCCTATGGCCAGCTCGACATGAAGGTGGATCTGGCGCGGGAAGCGGTGGGCGCGCTGGCGCAAACGCTCGGGCGCGGCGTGGAAGAGACGGCGCAGGCGATCCTCGACATCGCGATCTCGGAGATGTTCGTCGAGGTCGAGAAGCTGTCTTCGCGCGCCGGGGTCGACCTGCGCGACTTCGCGCTGATGCCGTTTGGCGGCGGCGGTCCGATGCTCGGCGCCTTCCTCGCCCGCGAGCTTGGCATGCCGCGGGTGGTGGCACCGCGCCGCCCCGGCGTGGTCTCGGCGCTCGGCGGGCTGGTGGCCGATCTCAAGGGCGATTTCATCCGCACCGTCTTTGCCGATCTCGATGCCGCCCGGCTGCCGCTCCTGCGCGACCACTTCCAGGCCCTGGCCGCCGAGGGCCGCGACTGGCTCGCCGCGCAGGGCCATGACGGCGCCATCGAGCTGCGGCTCTCGGCCGACATGCGCTATGCCGGGCAGAGCTACGAGATCGAGGTGGCGCTCGAGCCCGACTGGCTGTCGGATCTCGACCGGCTGACCGAGGCGTTCCACGAGACCCACCGCAGGATCTACGATTTCGACGATCCCGAGGGCCGGATCGAGATGGTCAACCTGCGGCTCTCGGCCGTGGGAGCCGGGCCCAAGCCCGACCTTGCCGAGCTCGCCCGCGTCGAGGCCGGCGACAGCCGCGATGTGCAGGTCCATATCGGCGGCTGGCGGCCGGTGCCGCTGCATCCGCGTGCCGCGCTGGCCGCGGGGACGGTCTTCGACGGGCCGGCCATCGTCGCACAGGAAGACACCACCTTTGCCATCCCCGTGGGCGCCCGCGCCCGGGTGGACGGCCATCTCAACATCCACCTGCAGTTCGAGGACTGATCCATGTTCGACAAGATGACCCTCCAGGTGCTCGCCAACCACGCCCGCGCCGCGGCCGAGAACATGGCCCACACGCTGCACCGCACCGCCCATTCCGCCTTCGTGAAGGAAACCCAGGACTTCACCGTCATGCTGATGGATCGCACCGGCGACACCTTCGCGGTGCCGATGGAGCTGGGCGCGACCTGGTATCCCGGCCTCACCTATGGCCGCGCCATCGACATGGTCGAAGAGCCCTACCGCCCAGGGGACGTGGCCTTCACCAACGATCCCTACTCGGGCCACGTGGCCACCCATGCTCCCGACACCCACCTGTGGAAGCCGGTCTTCGCCGAGGGCGAGATCGTCGCCTGGACCGGCGGGCACATCCACAATACCGACATGGGCGGCGCGGTGCCGGCCTCGCTGTCGCGCTCGCTGACCGAGATCCACCAGGAGGGCCTGCGCTTTCCGCCGATGAAGCTGGTGCGCGAGGGCGTGTTCGACGAGCAGATCATGAAGATCATGTCGACCAACGTGCGCAAGCCGGCGCTCAATATCGGCGACATCAAGGCGCTGGTCGGCGCGCTCAACACCGGGGAGCGCAAGGTCCACGCGATGATCGACCGCTTCGGCAAGCAGGGCTTTGTCAGCGGCGTCGCGGCGCTGATGAGCCAGGCCGAGGCGCAGGCCCGCGCCATCCTGACCGAGATCCCCGATGGCGAGTACGTCTTTGCCGACTATGCCGACGAGGACAGCGACGAGGCCAACCCCTGCCGGCTCAAGCTCACGCTGACGATCCGGGGCGACGAGGCGATCCTCGACTTCACCGGCTCGGACCCACAGCTGGCCTCCTCGCTCAACGTGCCCTCGGGCGGCGATCCGCGCCACACCATGCTGCTGGTGGGGGTGTATTACGTGCTCTACACGCTCAACCCGCGCATCCTGCTCAACACCGGCCTGACCCGGCCCTTCACCTGCATCACCCCGGAGGGCACGGTGCTGAACCCGGTCTCGCCGGCGGCGGTGGGGATGCGCTCGCTGACCTGCGCGCGGCTGCGCTCGGTGATCTTCGGGGCCTTCGTGCAGGCGATCCCCGACCGGATGCCGGCAGCCCCCGCCGGCAACAACTGCATCGTCAACGTGATGACCCGCGACGAGCGCTCGCAACGCACGGTGATCGCGGCGGTGAACCCGGTGGTGGGCGGCGGCGGCGGCATGCCGCATCGCGACGGCACCAACGGCTCGGGCGCGGATGCGGCCTATCTCAAGAACACGCCGATCGAGATCACCGAGACCGAGGTGCCGGTGGAGTTCGTGAAATACGGGCTGGCGCAGGACACCGGCGGCGCCGGGCGCTGGCGCGGCGGTCTGGCGACCGAGATGGCGTTCCGGGTCTTCACCCCCGACAGCCGCATCACCGCGCGCAACCGCGACCGCTCCTTCTTCCGGCCCTGGGGCACCGATGGCGGCCGCGCGGCGGGGCTCGCGGACATGGTGGTCAATCCCGGCACCCCTGACGAGCGTCGCATGGGATCAAAAGACACCGCCATCCTTCAGCCCGGCGACGTGCTCGAGGTGCGGTCTGCCGGCGGCGGCGGGCGCGGCAACCCGCTCGAGCGTGAGCCCTGGCGGGTCGCCCGCGACGTGGCGCGGCGCTACGTCTCCGTCGAGGCGGCCGCGCGCGACTACGGCGTGATCCTCAAGGATGGCGAAGTCGACGAGGAGGCCACCGCCAAGGCGCGTGCCGCGATGCCAGCCCCGGGCGAAGCGTTCTTCCACTACGGCCCCGAGCGCGAGGGCTACGAGGCGCGCTGGACGAGCGAAGCCTATGACCGGCTGACCGAGATCCTTGCCGGGCTGCCGATCCACTGGCGCTTCTTCACCAAGACCGAGATCTTCCGCCGCATCGGGGGCAGCGGTGCAGCGGCGGTGGACGCGGCGTTCGAGGCGACCTGCGCGCGCTTCCCCGAGCTGCCGCGCCCGGCCCGCTATGCCGAGGCGGCGGAATGAGCGCAGCCCAGGGCCAGGCCGGGCGGCTCGTCCGGCTGGCCGAGACCGCGCGGGCGCCGGTCGGGTTCACGCTTGACGGAGAGGCGCTGACCGGGCTCGAGGGCGACACGGTGCTGACCGCGATCCTGCTGTCGCGCCGGGCCCTGCGCCAGGCCGAGTTCGGCCCCGAGGCACGGGCCGGGTTCTGCCTGATGGGGGCGTGCCAGGACTGCTGGATCTGGCAGCAGGACGGCCCGCGCCTGCGCGCCTGCTCGACACCGCTGGCCGAGGGGATGCGGCTGCTGAGCGCGGCGCCGGATCACTGGCCCGGAGAGGCAGGAGGGGGCTGCGCATGACACGGGTGCTGATCGTGGGCGCGGGCCCGGCGGGCATCCGCGCCGCCGAAACGCTGGCGGCGGCCGGGCTGCGCCCGGTGGTGGTCGACGAGGCAGCCCGGGCGGGCGGCCAAGTCTACCGCCGCCCGCCCGAGGGTTTCTCCCGCCCGGCTGAGACGCTCTACGGCTCCGAGGCGGGCAAGGCGCGCGCCCTGCATGCCCGCTTCGACGCGCTGGTGGCCGAGGGCCGCGTCAGCCATCTGCCCGGGCGCTCGGTCGTGGCGCTGCGCGACGGGGTTGCACATGTGCTGGGTGAGGCCCGCGAGGAGATCGCCTTCGACCGGCTGATCCTCGCCACGGGCGCGACCGACCGGCTGGCGCCGGTGCCTGGCTGGCAGGCGGGCGGGGTCTATTCTCTGGGCGCGGCGCAGATCGCGCTCAAGGCGCAGGGCGTGGCGCTTGGCCGCCGCATCGTGCTGGCCGGGACCGGCCCGCTGCTCACCTTGCTGGCCACGCAGTTGATCAAGGCCGGTGCCGAGGTGGCGGCGGTGCTCGACACCGCGCCGCTCGGGCGTCAGATCGCGGGCGGCATCGGCATGGCGCTGGCGCGCCCGCTGGTGACGCTGCGCGGGCTGCGGCTGCGCGCCGGGCTGGGGCGGATCTACCACGCGGGCGTCAGGCTCGAGCGCATCGAGACCGACGCGGACGGCCCCACCGCGATGGTCTGGCGCGACGCGCGCGGGCGCAGGCAAGTGACGGGCTGCGACATGGTCGGGCTCGGCTGGCACCTGCGCGCCGATGCCACGCTGGCCGAGCTCGCAGGGGCGCGGCTTGGCTGGGACGCGGCGTTTCATCAGTGGCTGCCGGAGGCGGATGCGCTGGGGCGCGCCGGAGAGGGGCTCTACCTCGCCGGGGACGGTCTGCGCATTCTCGGTGCAGACGGCGCCGAGCTTGCCGGGCGGCTCGCCGCCATCGCCTGCCTGCAGGATCTGGAGTTGCCGCATCCCGATCCCGCGCCGCTGCTGCGCCGGCTGGCGCGGATGCGCCGCTTTGCCGAGGCCATGGCGCGCGCCTTTCCGTGGCCGCAGGAGGCCATCGCGGCGCTGCCCGACGACACGGTGATCTGCCGCTGCGAAGGCGTGCGCGCCGGCGCGCTACGCGCCACGCTGCCGCTCTCGGGGCCGGAGGCCAACCGCGCCAAGTCGCTGGCGCGGGTCGGCATGGGGCGCTGCCAGGGGCGCTACTGCCAGCTGGCCGGGGCCGAGATCCTCGCCGCCGCCTCGGGCCGCAGCGCCTCCGAGGTGGGCCGGCTCAGGGCCCAGCCGCCGGCCCGTCCGGCGCCGATTGGCGCATGGTTGGGCAGCGCCGCGGAGTCGGGCGCCGACAAGGCAGAATAAGCTGTCAATCGCTTGCATCCCGCAGAGAATTCTGCTGCGAGACGGCTTTCGGCAGCTTTGTCCGGGCGCCTTCGCCGAAGCTGCCCGCAACGAATGACAGGAGTAGCCATGCCAGGCTTCGACGCCCCGCTGCCGACGGGACATTTCATCGCCGGTCGCACCGTGACCGCCCCCGCCGAGATCGACGTCATTTCGCCCTCCACCGGGCAGGTCATCGGCGCCATCCCCCGCGCCGACGCGGCGCTGGTCGACGAGGCGGTGCAGGCCGCCCGCGCCGCCCGCGCGGCTTCGAACTGGGGCGGCATCGCCCCGCGCGAGCGGGTCCGGGCGATGCATGCCTGGGCCGACCTGATCGAGGCCGATGCCGAGCGGCTGGCCTATCTCGAGGCGATCTGCTCGTCGCGCCCGCTGGCGCAGGCCAAGGTCGGCGACGTGATGGTCACCGCCGAGCAGATCCGCTTCTTCGCCGAGTTCGCCGACAAGGAAGGCGGCGACCTGGTGCCCACCGCCGACAGCGCCTTCGGCTATATCGCCGACGAGCCCTATGGCGTCATCGGGGCGATCACGCCGTGGAACTTCCCGATGTCGATGGCGGGCTGGAAGCTCGGCCCGGCGCTGGCGGCGGGCAACGCGGTAGTGCTCAAGCCCTCCGAGATGACGCCCTACAGCACGCTCTACATGGCCGAGCTGTCGGTGCGCGCGGGCATCCCGGCGGGGCTGATCAACATCGTGCTGGGCGACGGCCCCGTCACCGGCACCGCGATCACCGGGCATCCGCAGATCGACAAGGTCTCGTTCACCGGCTCGACCCGCGCCGGCGCCGCGATCATGGAAAACATCGCCCGCACCGGCATCAAGCCGATGACGCTCGAGCTTGGCGGCAAGAGCCCGATGGTGGTGTTTGCCGATGCCGATCTCGACCACACCGCCGAGTGCCTCGAGCGGGGCATCATGCCGAATGCCGGGCAGTTCTGCGTCGCCGGCTCGCGCATCCTCGTCGAGGAGAGCATCGCCGAGGCGCTGGCCGAGCGCCTGATCGCGCGCTTCGCCCGCCATTGCCCCGAGGACACGCTGGCCCCCGAGGCAGGCTTCTCGCCGATCATCTCCGCCGGACAGCTGTCGCGCATCGACGGCATCGTGCAGGCGGCGGTGGGCGAGGGCGCCGAGCTGCTCTGCGGCGGCGCCGCCTTCGAGCGCGAGGGCAGTTTCTACCAGCCCACCCTGATCGCCAACGTCACCCAGGACAGCCCCGCGGTGACGCAGGAGATCTTCGGCCCCGTCGCCACCTTCCAGACCTTCAAGGGCGAGGACGAGGCGATGGCGCTGGCCACGCACCAGACCTACGGGCTTGCCGCCGGACTCTTCACCCGCGATCTCAGCCGCGCGCTGCGCCTTTCGCGGCGGCTTGAGGCCGGCACGGTCTGGATCAACCGCTACGGCCGCACCCGCGACCACATCCTGCCGACCGGGGGCTGGAAGGCCTCGGGGCTCGGCAAGGATCTCGGCCGCGAGGCCTTTCTTGCCAACCGGCGGACCAAGTCCGTCTTGATCGACCTTTAATCTGGACCCTGCCCATGACCACCTACAGCCTTGCCCTGATCCCCGGCGACGGGATCGGCGTCGATGTCACCGATGCCGCCATGGAGGTGCTGAGCGCCGCCGCCAAGGGCCGTTTCAGCTTTGAGACCAAGAGCTTCCCGTGGTCCTGCGAGTACTATCTCGAGCATGGCGCGATGATGCCCGAGGACGGCATCGAGACCCTGCGCGGCTTCGATGCGATTTATCTCGGCGCGGTCGGCTGGCCCGCCACGGTGCCGGACTCGGTGTCGCTGCACGGGCTGCTGCTGCCGATCCGCAAGGCGTTCAACCAGTATGCCAATATCCGTCCACACCGGCTTCTGACCGGGGTCGAGGGCCCGCTCAAGGCCGAGGGCTTCGATATTCTGTGCATCCGCGAGAACACCGAAGGCGAGTATTCCGGTGCCGGTGGCCGGGTGCATCAGGGCAAGGACAACGAGGTCGCGGTCGAGACCTCGGTCTTCACCCGTGCGGGCGTCGAGCGCATCCTGCGCTTCGGCTTCGAGCAGGCGCGCGCGCGCCGCAAGCACCTGACCTCGGTCACCAAGTCGAACGCGCAGAAATACTCGATGGTGTTCTGGGACGAGGTCACCCGCGAGCTGGCCGCCGAGTATCCTGACGTGACCGTGAGCCACATGCATATCGACGCCATGGCGGCCAAGATGGTGATGGCGCCGCAGGATCTCGACGTGGTGGTGGCCTCCAACCTCTTCGGCGACATCCTCACCGATCTCGGCGCCGCGATTCAGGGCGGCCTGGGCTTCGCGGCTTCGGCCAACATCAACCCCGACCGCACCGCGCCGTCGATGTTCGAGCCGGTGCACGGCTCGGCCCCGGACATCGCGGGAAAGAACATCGCCAACCCGATCGCGGCGATCTGGTCGGTGGCGCAGATGCTCGAGCATCTGGGCGAGGCCGAGGCATCGGCGGCGGTTCTGGCGGCCATCGAAGCGGCGACCGCGAAGGGCATCGGCAGCCGCCCGGGCCAGAACAGCACGCAAGAGATCACCGCGGCGGTCATCGCCGCTCTGGAGGCCTGAGACATGACCCTGCACAGCGCATTTGCCGCCGACATCCGCGAGAGCCTGTCCGACCCCGACCTGTTCCGCGAGGCGGCGCTGATCGACGGGCAGTGGATCGCCCGCGCCGACATGGCGGTCACCAACCCCGCGACCGGCGGCACGCTGGGCCAGATGCCCGACTGCACCGCCGAAGAGACAAGCCGCGCCATCGCCGCCGCCGAGGCCGCGATGGTGGCGTGGAAGAAAAAGACCCATGCCGAGCGCGCCGACCTGCTGATGGCGTGGTACCAGCTGATGCTCGACCATGCCGACGATCTGGCGCTGATCCTCACCGCCGAGCAGGGCAAGCCGCTGGCCGAGGCGAAGGGCGAGATCCTCTACGGCGCCTCCTTCATGCGCTGGTTCGCCGAGGAAGCCCGCCGCATCAACGGCCACATCATCCCGAGCCCGGTGCCGGGCAAGAAGATCTTCGCGATGAAGGAGCCGGTGGGGGTCTGCGCGATCATCACGCCGTGGAACTTCCCCAACGCGATGATCACCCGCAAGGTGGCGCCGGGGCTGGCCGCGGGCTGCACCATGGTGATCAAACCCTCGGATTTCACCCCTTATTCGGCGCTGGCACTCTGCGTTCTGGCCGAACGTGCGGGGATTCCGGCGGGCGTTCTCAACGTGCTGACCGGGCGCCCCGAGGAGATCGGCGCGACGCTCACCGCCTCGCCTGTGGTGCGCAAGCTGAGCTTCACCGGCTCGACCCGGGTTGGGGCGCTGCTGGCGGAGCAATGCGCGCCGACGCTGAAGAAGATGAGCCTCGAGCTGGGCGGCAACGCGCCCTTCATCGTCTTCGACGACGCCGATCTCGACGCGGCGGTCGAGGGTGCGATGGCGAGCAAGTTCCGCAATGGCGGCCAGACCTGCGTCTGCGCCAACCGCATCCTCGTGCAGTCGGGCATCCATGACCGCTTCGTCGCGGCGCTGGCGGCCCGGGTCGACGCGCTCACGGTCGCGGCGGGGACGGAGCCGGGGGCCGAGATCGGCCCGATGATCAACGCCGCCGCCATCGACAAGATCTCCGCCCATGTGGAGGACGCGCTGGCCAAGGGTGCAACCCGCGCCACCGCCGCGCGCGATCTGTCCGGGCAGTTTGCCGACCCGGTGGTGCTCGTCGGCGCGACGCCCGAGATGCGTCTGGCCAGCGAGGAGACCTTCGGCCCGGTGGCGCCGATCTTCCGCTTCGAGACCGAAGAGGAGGCGCTCGAGATCGCCAACGGCACGCCGTTCGGGCTTGCGGCGTATTTCTACACCACCGACATGGCCCGCGCCTTCCGCTTCGGCGAGGCGCTCGAGGCGGGGCTGGTGGGGCTCAACACCGGCGCCGTGAGCCATGCAGAAGCGCCGTTTGGCGGGGTGAAATCCTCCGGCCTCGGGCGCGAGGGCGCGCAGGAGGGCATCGAGGAATATCTCGAGACCAAGGCGTTCCACTTCGCCGGGCTCTGAGCCGGATCGTGCGATCAGACGGTAGAAAAAGGCCCGGCCATATGGCCGGGCCTTTTTTGACGTTCGGGACCGGAGCGCCGTGGCAGGCGCGCGTGGCTCAGACCGGCAGCGGACGCGCCGCCGGGTCGCGCGGGGCGCGCAGGCCAAGATAGGCGACCAGCGCCAGCAGGGTCAGAAGCCCTCCGGTGGCGAGGAAGGTCGAGGCATAGCCCAGCGATGCGATCAGCGGGGTCGAGGCGAAGGGCGACAGGAACTGGCCGAGGAAAATGCTGGTGGTGATGGCGCCCGCCGCCAGCCCGCGTCGATGCGCCGGCGCGATGCCGACCGCGAGGCTCAGGAAGGTTGGCATCAGCAGGCCGCCGCCGGCGCCGATGAAGGCCGCGCCGATCAGCGTGAGGGCAAAGCTCGGCGCGATCCCGAACAGGCAGAAGCCGATGGCGAAGCCGAGAAAGCCGAAGGCCGGCGTGCCGGAGCGACCGAGCCGCATCCGGACCTTGCCGAAGAACAGCGAGATGATCCCGCCGGCGAGGGTCATCGCCCCCATCAGCATCCCCGCCGCCTGCGGCTCGGGATGGCCGATCGAGGCGAGGTAGTAGGGCGCCTGCGTCGGCAGCAGGTAGAAGCAGACGAAGCACAGCCCGGCGAGCACGATCACCAGCAGCAGCGTGGCCACCCAGTTGGCCTCGCCCTCCGAGGCGGCGGGCTCGACCTGCGCGGCGCTGCGGTCGGATTTTTCCAGCGTCAGCATCATGATCGGCAGGTAGACCAGCGCGATGCCGTAGATCGCGAAGGGCGCGAGCGGGGTAAAGGCGGCCAGCCAGCCGGCCAGCATCAGCAGGATCAGGCCGCCGAAATTGGTGGCGGCAATCTGCAGGCCCATGAAGGTGCCGCGCTTCTCGCCCTTGAAATAGTCGCCGATCAGCGCCGTCTGGGCGGTCATGATCATCGCCACCGAGACGCCGAGGAACAGCCGGCTGAACAGCACCAGCTTGAGGGTCGGCAGGTAGAGCCCGGCGGTGCCGGCGATGGCAAAGAGCGCCACGCCCAGCAACAGCTGCAGCCGGCGGCCGAAGCGGTCGGCCAAGGCGCCGGCGAAGGGCGCGAGGATCGCCACCATCAGCGAGGGCGCGGTGACCAGCAGCCGGGCCAGAAGCGCGGCGTTCTCTTCGTCGGCGAAACGCGCCTCGATGCCGGGGAGGGAGGGGCTGATCAGACTGTTGGACAGGATCGTCAGCGAGGCCGCCAGCAGCAGCGCGATCGCCCGGGACTCCTTGAGCAGGCTCAACATGATGCGGTCTTTCGGTTGGACAACGCGCAGACCAGGGTGCCGGCGCCTCGGCCAAAGGCTCGGGCAGCACCAATCTGGGATGTCGACACAGGGAAACCCGCAAACGCCACGGAAATGTCGGACCGGGGCGCGCGGGCGGTTGATTACATTTTTCCGATTCTGTAACTGTTAGCGACCGATGCGTCAAGGAGGTGGACGTGCCAAGGACCGGTCTCAGCCCCGAAGCGGCGCGCGAGCGCGCTGTCGAGATTGCCGTCGCGCGGATTCGCGCGCACGGGTTCGCCAAGCTCAGGCTTGCCGACGTGGCGCGCGAGATGGGCGTCAGCCACGCGGCGCTTTACGCGCATTTCCGCGACAAGGCGGCGCTGCTCGATGCCGTGACGGAAAGCTGGCTGGTCGATGCCCGCCGTCGCACCGCCGAGATCTGTGCGGGCAACGCGCCTGCACGGGAGCGCATCGAGGCGTGGGTCGCCGAGCGCTACCGCATCAAGAGCGCGCGGGCGAAATCCGATCCGGAGATCTTCTACGGGTTCAACGAAGCGACCGCGGGGGAGCGCCCGGTGATCCGCGATCACATGCGCCGCCTGAGCGACGAGCTGACCGGGTTGCTCTCGGAGGCCGGGCTGGGCGGTCGGGCCGAGGCCGAGATGCTCGACGAGGCGCTGGCCGGCTTCCTGCATCCCGCCCTGATCACCTCGGGCCCCGATCCCGCGCGCGAGGCGGCGCTGCGACGTCTGGTGCGGGTGCTTCTCGCCGGGCTGGCCGCATCCTCCGAAGGCTGAGGCTGATCGAGCGCACCCGTTGCGGCGCGTTCGCTGCCGTGCCCGTCACCGCTGAATGCGCTCTTCGTCTCACGCGGCGTCGGCCCATGCCGCGCGCCGGTCCTGTCCGGGCGTTGTGCCGAAGACGCGCTTGAAGGCGCGGTTGAAGGCCGGTTCGGACTGGTAGCCGAGATCTGCGGCGATGGTGGCGATGGGCAGGCTGGTCTCGCGCAGCGTGCGGCGCGCGAGGTTCATGCGCCACTCGGCCAGATACTGCATCGCCGGGGTGCCGACGAGGGCGGTGAACCGCGCCGCGAAGGCCGAGCGGGACATGCCCGCGACCTGCGCCAGCGTCTCGACCGACCATTCCGCCGCCGGGTCGCGGTGGATGGCGACGATGGCGCGGCCGATCTGCGGGTCGCGCGCGGCCTTCAGCCAGCCGCGATTGGCCTCCGGCGCGCGGCTGAGCCAGCGCCGGATCGCCTCGATCACCACGACATCGGCGAGCCGGGTGATCACCGTCTCGCCGCCGGGGCGCAGCTCGCGGGCCTCGCGCGCTATGAACTGCAGCGTGCCCTGCAGCCAGCTTCCGGCCTCCTCTTCCCAGGGATCGATCTTCAGCACGTCGGGCAGCAGCGCCATCAGCATCGGGCTCGATGCGTGATCGAGCCGCACCAGCCCGTACATGATGCTGCAGGCCGCGCCGCCGCCGCCGTACTCGACCGTCTCGTAAAGCTCGGTCACCTTGCGGATCGGCAGTTCCTCGAGCTGCATCAGCCGCGCTTCGGGATCGCTGTAGAGGCTGATCGGTGCGCCGTGGGTCATCAGCACGAGATCGCCTTTCTGGATCTCGAAGGGCGCATCTTCTCCGACCCTCAGCCACGCCCGCCCGCCGATCACCACGGCAAAGCTCATCACCTCGGGAAAGCCCGGGATCGCGATGCCCCAGGGCGCGCTCAGCCGCGACTGGCAGTAGAAGGTGCCGGTCAGCTTGAGCAGGTGCAGGATCTCTCCCAGAGGATCGCCGGTGGGCTGGGCAAGACGCGAGGGGTCGGGAACGTGAGGCTCTGTCATGGGGCGACTGTGACCGGATCTGTGCGCTGCGTCCAGCTGCTCTGGACGATTGGGCAAGAAACCCGGACGCACGAGAGTGGATCATCCAGCGCATCTGCGGGAGGTTGGGGCATCGAACAGATGATTGATCCCAACCCACGGAGAGACAGAATGACCCACCAACCGATCCTTGTTCTCGGCGCCACCGGCAAGACCGGCAGCCGCATCGCGTCCCGCCTCGAGGCCAAGGGCCTCCCCGTCCGCCGCGGCTCGCGCCGTGCCGCGATCCCCTTCGACTGGCAAGCGCCGGAAACCTGGGCGGCGGCGCTTGATGGCGTCTCCGCCGTCTACATCTCGTATTATCCCGACATTGCCGTGCCGGGCGCGGTCGAGACCGTGGCGGCCCTGGTTGCCGAGGCGCGCAAGGCCGGGGTGGGCAAGCTGGTGCTGCTGACCGGGCGCGGCGAGCACCACGCGCAGCGGGCCGAAGACCTCGTCCGGAGCGCCGGGCTGCGCTTCACCATCGTGCGGGCGGCGTGGTTCGCGCAGAACTTCTCGGAAGGGGCGCTGCAGGCGCCGGTGATGGCGGGGCTTCTGCCGATGCCCGGCGGCGATGTGCGCGAGCCCATCGTCGATGTCGACGACATCGCCGATGTCGCGGTCGCCGCGCTGAGCGAGCCGGGCCATGACGGGGCGCTCTACGAGGTGACCGGCCCGCGGCTGATGAGCTTCGCCGAGATGGCTGCCGCGCTGTCGGCTGCGTCCGGACGCTCGGTCACCCATCTGCCGATCACCTTCGAGGAGTTCCACGCGGCACTGCTGCCGGTGCAGGGTCCGCTCATCGCCGATGTGCTCACCGGCATCGCCCGCGAGACGCTCGACGGTCGCAACGCGCAGCTGGCGGATGGCGTGCAGCGTGCGCTTGGGCGCGCCCCGCGCGACTTTGCCGCGTTCGCCGCCTCTGCGGCGCGCGCCGGTGCCTGGGACGCGGCTGCCTGATCCCACCTTTGACCGACCGAAAGGACATCCCATGGTTACGACGCTTTTTCAGAAACTCACCCTCGGTGGCGCCGGGCTGACCGCGCTTGGCATCGGCCTCGCGATCGCCGTCGCCCCGCACGGCTTCTACGCCGGATACGGCATTCCGCTGGGTGCAAACCCGGCGCTGCTCAGCGAGCTGCGGGCGCCCGGTGCCAATCTCGCAGCGCTCGGCGCGGTGATCCTTGCCGGCGCTCTCCGCCCCGCCATGGCGCGGCTGTCGGCGGCGCTCGGGGCGCTGGTCTTCCTCGCGTTTGCAGCGGGCCGCACGGTCGGGCTGGCGCTGGATGGCTGGCCGGGGGAGGGGATCGTCACCGCGCTCGCCATCGAATTGGCGGTCGGGCTGCTCTGCCTTGCGGTGTGGCGCGGGCTGGAGACCACGCCCGACCGCCGCTCCCGGCCGTCGGTCCAGATCGGCTGAGACGGGATCACTGCGGTCATCCGAGGCTGGCTCTCTGCCCCTGCCAGGGCAGGGAGCTGGCCGCAGCTTTCGTCGATTGACACGGGCAGGACCGGTCAGCGTCGCGGGGCCCGAAGGGAGGTCTCAGCACCGCGCTGAGCGCGCAAGGAGCCGGCCGCAGGCAGCGGCCTCGGCTTGACCGGAGGCGTAGGCCAGGCGCCCGTTCACATAGACAGAGCGGATCCCGTCCGAGGGCTGCACCGGATCGTCGAAACTGGCGGCGTCGCGGATGGTCTCGGGATCGAACAGCACGAGATCGGCAAAGGCCCCCTCGGCGATCCGCCCCCGGTCGGTCAGCTCAAGCACGTCGGCGGTCTGGCCGGTCATCTTGGCGACGGCCCCGGCCATGGTCAGCAGCGCCTTTTCGCGGGCGTATTGGCCAAGAACGCGCGGAAAGGCCCCCCAGAGACGCGGATGCGGGCGGCGGTCGCGGGGCAGCCCGTCGGAGCCCACCAGCGAGGGCGGCCAGGAGAGGATCCGCTCGAGATCGCCGTCGTCCATCTGGTGATAGATCGCGCCGCCGGGGCGCAGCCGGTCGAGCGCCGCCATCGGGTCGATGCCCCAATGTGCGGCGATCTCGGTGAGATCGCGACCGGCCATGTCCGGGTGCGGGTCGGACCAGCTGACCGTGACCTCGCGGCTGTCCCTTGCGAAGCTCTCGATCAGGACAGTCGAGCTTGCGGTGTAGGGATAGACGTCGATATCGAGCCGGATCTCGCGCCGCGCCTCCTCGATCATCGCAAGCGTGGTGCGCGACAGGCCGAAGGCCGCCTCGCCACAGCATTTGTGGTGCGAGATCAGCGTCCGCGCGCCGCTGCGCCGGGCGATGTCGATGGTCTCGGCCACCGCCGAGACAACGCCGGTCCGCTCGTCGCGCATATGGGTGGTCCAGAGGGCGCCGGCCTTCGCGACCTCGCGCACGAGGGCCAGCACTTCCGAGGTCGTCGCGGCCTTGGCCGGAGGATAGGCGAGCCCGGTGGAAAACCCCGCCGCGCCCTGATCGAGGGCGGCGGCGAGATCGCGGCGCATGGTCTCGATCTCGTCGCCGGTGGCGGGGCCCGTCAGATCGTCCACCGCCCGCGCGCGCAGCACCGTGTGACCGACCAGCGGCACAACGTTCACGCCCGGGGCGCGCCCGCGCAGGGCGGCGAGGTAATCGCCGAAATCCGCGTAGCGGTAATCCTCGGCCGTTCCGATCAGGTCGAGCGGCGGCACCAGCGTGTCGCGGCGTGTGAGCGGGCTCGGGCCGAGGCTGATGCCGCAATTGCCCGTCACCACGGTGGTGACGCCCTGGCTCAGCTTCGGCAGGCTGGTCTCGATGCTCATCGCGGCGAGATCGTCATGGGTGTGGACGTCGATGAAGCCCGGCGCGAGCGCCAGCCCTACCGCCTCGACCACCCCGCGCGCCGACAGCGTGAGCGATGCGCCGACCGCCACGATCCGGTCGCCGGAGACGGCCACATCGGCGGCGACCGGCGGTGCGCCCGATCCGTCGAAGACACGCCCGTTCCGTATCAGCAGATCGCACTCGAAATCGCCGCTCATGTCGCCTCGCTCCGTGTCCAGGTGAGCCGGTGATCGCCCCGGGCCTGGGTCACGGTGCCGCCGCGCAGGATGCAATAGGCCTCCTGCACGACATGGCCGACGACCTGCCCCGCCGCGATCACCGGGTCGCCGCGCCGCACCGGGCAACCCTCCCATTCCGGGCGCTGCCATTCCTCTCCCGCCGCCTCGAACCCCAGCGCGGTGCCGCGATCCGCGTCGAGCAGAAGAGCGCGCTCCCGGGGGCCGCGGAGAACGCTGAGCCCGATGGCACTGCCCGCGCCGCTCCAGGCGTCAAGCGGCGTCAGTCTGTCGCGGATCGCCGAGACCGCAAGATCCGCGAGCGCCTCGTGGGGCAGGATGGAGTTGTGAAGCACCGCGGCCGAGAGGCCGGGCTCGACCACCAGCGCCTGGCCGATATCGGTCCGCGCCGCCACCGAGGCCGAATTCCCGAGCGCGAGGTCGCCGTTCGGGGTCATGGCGATGAGCCCGGCATCCAGTTCCGGGGCATCGCCAAGGGCGCGGTCGATCGCCATCGTGGGAGACAGCCCCTCGCGCAGCGCCTGAAGCGCGACGAGGTTCGGGGGCGTCCCGTCCAGCCCCGGCATGTTCGGCAGGCGGTGCCCGGTCATCAGCCCGGCATCGGCGGCGGCAGGGGTAAACTGCGAGAGCGGCTCCGGGCGATCCGGAGCGGACGACATCAGCACCGCCAGCCGGGCTTCGGACAGCGCCGCGAGCTGTGGCTCGGACAGCATCGCCCGCGCCCCGCCGCGCTGCACGCCGAGGTCGTGCACCGTGCCATCCGGCGCCAGCACCGTAAGGCTGACAAAACCGCCAATGGCCCCGCGCCCGACCGCTTCCACCGCCTCGAGCCCGGCCAGCGCTGCGCGGGCCGCGCCCGGGGCCATCACTGCTATTCCTATGGTCAACTTGCCACCATGTGTTGCGGAGCGATTTCGGTCAGCGGCCCGGTGGGCAGCGTGCTTGCGTCGAGCGTTGGCAAGGTGCCGCGGCTGCGGGTCGGATCGGGGACCGGGACCGCCGCAAGCAGGGCGCGGGTATAGGCGTGGCGCGGATCGTTCAGCACCGCCTGCCGGGGACCGATCTCGACGATCCGGCCCCGGCGCATCACCGCGACGCGATGCGCCACCTCCTCGACCACCGCCATGTCGTGGCTGATGAAGAGATAGGCGAGGCCGATGCTCTGTTGCAGTTCGAGCATCAGCTCGAGCACCTGCGCCTGGACACTGACGTCGAGCGCCGAGGTCGGCTCGTCGGCGACGATCAGTTTCGGGCTCACCGACAGGGCGCGCGCAATCGACAGGCGCTGGCGCTGGCCGCCCGAGAACTCGTGCGGGAAGCGGCGCATGTGGTCCGCCTCGAGCCCGACGCGGAGGAACAGCTGCTCGGTCCGGTCCTGCAGCTCGCGGCCCTTTGCAAGGCCGTGGATCACCATCGGCTCCGCCACCAGCCGCCCGGCGCTGAGGCGTGGGTTGAGCGAAGCGAAGGGGTCCTGAAAGATCATCTGCATTTCGCGTCGCGCCTTGCGCACCGCTTTGCCCGAGAGCCTTCGCATGTCGGTGCCGCCGATCTCGATGACGCCTTCGTCGAGGTCCAGCAGCCGCAGCACCGCGCGCCCGGTGGTGGACTTGCCCGAGCCGCTTTCGCCGACCAGCGCCAGCGTCTCGCCCGCGGCAAGGTCGAAGCCCACGTCCTGCATCGCCGCCGTGCCGCCCGCCTTTGCAGCGAAGAGCCCGCGCTCGCGGAAGGTCTTGGACATGCCGCGCGTGTGCAGCAGCCGCGCGCCGGGGCGCGCCGGGTCGTCGACCACCCGGCGCGGCTCCGCCGCCGCCGCATGGGCGCCGAGTCGCGGGACCGCCGCGAGCAACGCCTTGGTGTAGTCCTGCTGCGGGGTCTCGAAGATCTCGCGGACGGTGCCCTCCTCGATCTTGCGCCCCTTGCGCATGACGACGACGCGGTCGGCCATCTCGGCGACCACGCCCATGTCGTGGGTGATCAGGATGATCGAGGTGCCGAAGCGGTCCTTGAGGTCCCGCATCAGGTCGAGGATCTGCGCCTGAACGGTGACGTCGAGCGCCGTGGTCGGCTCATCCGCCAGCAGGATCGCCGGGTCGGACGCCATCGCCATGGCGATCATCACCCGCTGGCGCATGCCCCCCGACAGTTCGTGCGGGAACTGCTTCATGCGCCGCTCGACCTTGTCGAGCCCCACCAGTGTCAGCATCTCGCGGCCCCGCGCGGCGGCCTCCGCCCGGGTCATGCCCTTGTGCTCGATAAGCGCCTCGGTGAGTTGCTGGCCGATGCGCAGCACCGGGGTGAGCGAGGTCATCGGCTCCTGAAAGATCATCGTCACCCGGTCGCCCCGGATGCCGCGCAGCTGCTCGTCGCTCAGGTGCAGCAGGTCCTGCCCGCCGAACCGGGCGCTGCCGGTCTCGATGGTCGCGGACCCCGGCGGCAGCAGGCCAAGCAGCGCCATCGACGACACGCTCTTGCCAGAGCCGCTCTCGCCGACGATGGCCAGGGTTTCTCCGGCGCGCAGGTCGTAGCTCAGTTCCTTCACCGCGACGTTCCGGTGGCGGCCCTTGCCAAAGGAGATGGTCAGGTCCCTGACGGACAGGAGCGGGGCGTCTGTGTCGTCTGTCATCGGTCTGTCTGCCTTGGATCGAGGGCCTCGCGGATGCCGTCGCCCAGCAGGTTGAACCCGAGGACGGTGATGGCGATGGCGAGACCGGGAAAGATCATCATCCACGGCGCGCGGCTGATGAGATCGCGCGACGAGGACAGCATGAAGCCCCATTCCGGCTGTGGCGGCTGCGCCCCGAGGCCGAGGAAGGAGAGCCCGGCCGCAGCGAGGATCGCGGTAGAGACCCCCAATGTGCCGATGACGATCAGCGTCGGCACCACGTTGGGCAGCAGGTGCAGGAAGATCAGTCGGACATGGCCGGCGCCGGCGGCGATGGCGGCTTCGAAATAGGGTTTGCCCTTCTCCACGAGCACGACGGAATGGGTCACCCGGGCGTAGAACGGGATCGAGGCGATGCCGATGGCGATCATCGCGTTGGTCAGGCCGACGCCGAAGATGGCAAGGCAGGCGAGCGCGATCACGATCTCGGTGAAGGAGAAGAGCACATCCACCAGCCGCATCAGCACCCGTTCGGTCCAGCCCGAGGAATAGCCCGCCACGAGGCCCAGAAGCAGGCCGCAGGTGAGCGAGATGCCGACCGCGATCACCCCGATCTGCAGCGTCAGCCGGGCGCCGTAGATGATCCGGCTCAGCACGTCCCTGCCGAAATCGTCGGTGCCCATGAGATAGCTCGCGGACGGGGGGTCGAGCCGAGGGCCGGCCGCCATGCGCAGCGGATCATAGGGCGCGATTAGCGGCGCGGTCAGCGCCGCGAGCACCAGCACCGCTACGATCGCCAGCCCGATCAGGCCCGACGGGCTGGCGATCAGGGCCCGCCAGAAGCTGCGCTTGCGCGGCGCGGAGGCGGTGGCGAGATCGTCCGCCAGCTCGGCGGTAGAGGATGAGTGGATCATCACGAATACCGGATGCGGGGGTCGAGGAAGGCGTAGGCGATGTCGATCACCACCGATGCCAGCGCGACCACGGTTGCAAAGAACAGGATGAAACCCTGGATGAGCGGGTAATCCCGCGACAGCACCGCCTCGATGGCGAGCCGGCCCACGCCATTCCAGGCGAAGACGTTCTCGATCACGATGGCGCCGCCCATCAGGTAGGCGAATTGCAGGCCCAGCATGGACACCACCGGCACCAGCCCCGAGCGCAGCGCGTGACGGTAAAGCACGATGGAGCGCGGCAGGCCCTTGGCGCGGGCGGTGCGGATGAAATCCTGGTCGAAGATATCGATCATCGCCGAGCGGGTCAGGCGCGCCAGTACGGCGGCATTGGCGAGGCCAAGCGTCAGTGCCGGCAGCAGCAGGCTGCGCCAGTCGCCGCCCGCCACCGGAAGCCATTGCAGTTGCAGGGCAAACAGGAAGAGCAGCAGCAGGCCGAGCCAGAAATGCGGCATCGAGACCCCGACGATGGCCAGCACCATGGCGCTCACATCGACCCAGGTCCCGCGCTTGTAGGCGGCGAGAAACCCGAGGCTCATGCCGACCACGATGGCGATGGCGAGGCTCGACACGGTGAGTGCCAGCGTTGCCGGAAAGCGCGTCAGCAGCACGTCGAGCACGGGCTGGTCACCGACGATGGAGCGGCCGAGATCGCCCTGCACGAGACGCTCGAGATACATCAGGTACTGGGTCCAGATCGGCTGGTCGAGGCCAAGCCGCACGCGGATCGCCTCGAGCTCTTCGGGGGTTGTCTGGAAGCTGCCATACATGATCCGCACCGGGTCTCCCGGCACCAGGTGGATCAGGATCGTCACCGCGATGGTCGCGATCCAGATGGTCACGAGCGCGGCCAGCAGGCGCTGGAGGATGAACTTGCCCATGGGGCGTCTCCTTGCCGGAGGAAAGGTCCGGCGCGCGGCGGGAACAGGACCGCGCGCCGAGAGGGTGGTCGGGAGGAAGCTCTTGGGGGGACGAGCCTCAGCCCCCGCTGACCACCGTCACGTCGAGGAAGTTCGGGTGCAGGAAGGGACCGACCTTGAACCCCTCGACCTCGGGACGCACGGCAAAGACCCACTCCCAGCCGGGGCTGTAGAGGCCGATATGCACGGCGTTTTCCATCAGGTACTTGATCACCGCCTGCACCTTCTCGAGCCGGGCATCGGGGTCGATGGTGGTGCGGGTCTCTTCGAGCATCGCGTCGAGCTCGGCGTTCTGGAAGCCGGAATAGGCGCCCGGCGAGTGCCACAGCTGGTAAAGGATATCCGGGTCGTACCAGGACCAAGTCATCATGTCGAAGGTGCCGGGCGAGGGATCGTCGGGGCTTTCGTTCTGCTCCTTCACGCGGGCGTTCATGGTGCCGATGTCCATGATCTCGATGCCGGCGTCGATGCCGACCTGCGCCAGTTGCGACTGGAAGATCTCGGCCAGCTTGTGCCGGTTGCCGCCGGTCCAGACGAACATCGTCGTCTCGAGCGGATTGTCCGGGCCATAGCCCATCTCGGCGAGCAGCGCCTTGGCCTTTTCGGGGTCGTACTCGTAGCCGTACTGCTTGCAGAACTCCTGATCGTTGCCAAAGACGCCGCGGGCGACCGGGCACCATTCGCGGTTGGTCAGGCCGCCGTAGATGATGTCGATCGCCATCTGCGGATCGGTGGCGTAGGCCACCGCCTGGCGGGCGCGAATGTCGTCGAAGGGCGCGCGCGAGGTGGTGAACTCCCAGAACACGTCCTGACCGGTGTTCTCGGCGACCATGATCTCGAGCTCGCCGGCCTCCTTGATGGCCTCGATGTCATCGAAGGGCGGCTCGGCGATATGCACCTCGCCGGTGCGCAGCGCGGCGAGGCGGGTCTGCGCTTCGGGCACGGTGCGGATCAGCAGCTTGTCGATATGAGGCGCGCCCTTGTTGTCGAAGGGCTCGCCGAAATTGACGTAGTCTGGGTTTTTCGACAGCGCGATCTCGCTGCCCTTGACCCATTCGTCGAGGATGAACGGCCCGGTGCCGATGGCGGTGGTCGAGCCGAAGGTGTCGGCGGTGTTGCTGTCGCAGACCATCGACGAGAAGCTGTCGGCAAGGAAGGGCAGGAAGGCGCCGAACGTGCTTGCCAGCGTGATCTTGAAGGTCAGCGGATCGACGACCGTCACGTCGGTGATCGGCCCCCAACTGGTCTTGGTCAGGCTCGGCGTGTCGCCGAAGGCGCGGTCGATGGTGAACTTCACGTCATTGGCGTCGAACGGCGAGCCGTCGTGGCACAGTATTCCGTCGTGAAGCGTGAAGGTGTATTCAAGCCCGTCTTCGCTGGCCTCCCAGCTTTCGGCCATGTTGGGGCCGGGGTTCCCCTCCATGTCGAAGGCAAGCAAGGTGTCGTAGATCTGGTCCCAGACCTGCATCGACAGGGTGCTGGTGGCGCGGTGCGGATCGAGACTGTCGATGTCGCCGTAGCGGGCCCAGACCAGTTCCTGAGCGCCCGCGGTCGTCGCCCCGAGTGCCAGCGACGCGGTCAGCGCGAGGCCGGGCAGCGCGGGCAATCCGCGCGGTCTTCTGCGTGTGTCGTCCATGTTCCTCATCTCCATCAAATCCCGTTGCGTCGCCTCGCATCGAGGAACGACATGACGACAAGGCTCCGGGCGAGATGGAGGATTGCGCAAGAAAAAGGTTCATAAACGATATGTCGATTTTCAGAAATGACTCCTTCTGGGCCTGCGGCCCGGATCGTTCTCTTCAGTTCTGAAAACCGACCGGTCTCATTTGCTGCTTTCTTCAGCCCATTGCGAATGGATGGACTCGATGTGGTCGAGCCGCCGCTGCGCCGAATCGCCGGTGCGGGTCGCGACCCGGGCGCAGAGATAGGTGACGAGACTCAGCGGAGCGGTCATCGAGCCGAACACCGTCGGCCCGTCGGAGCGCCCGCGCAGGATCAGGTCGGCGCCACGCTTGTCGCCCGCGGCGAGCGAGTTGGTGACGAGGATGACCTTGGCGCCCGCGCGCCGCGACGATCCGATGACGTTGCGCAGCTCGGCGGTGCGGCGGCCGACCCCGAAGGCCAGCACCGCATCCTCCGGGCTGATCGAGGCAAACTCCTCCGGCACCGGGAAGCCGCTGAGCGGGATCATCCGGATGTCTGGAAAGACCTTGATCAGCAGGGCGCGGGCGAACAGCGCCAGCGGGTAGCCCTCGCCGAAGCCCACCACCCAGAGCTTGGCGGCGCGGCAGAGGATCTCGACCGCTTCCGACATCTGCTCGGCCGGGAGGGTCTCGAAGGTGCGCACGAGATGCTTCACCTCCGCGTCGAGATACTCCCCCGGCGACAGGAAGCCGCCGGAGAACGCGGGCACCTCGGGTGCCGCGGGCCGGGCGGACTGGTTTTCGCGCACTTCCCGCTGCGCATCGCGATAGCCGCGATAGCCGAGCCGCCGGAAGAGCCGCGCCGCAGTGGCCTTCGACACGCCCGCCTGATCGGCCAGATCGCTCGCGGTCAGGTAGGCCAGCACGCCGACATCCTCAAGCAGCAGGTCGGCCAGCCGCCGTTCGCCGCGCGGCATCTCGTCATAGGCCGACAGCAGGCGCTGCGCGATGTGAAAGGTCCGGTCCATGGCTGTGTTCCTCGCGCTGCGTCAGGTCTCTGACTGCGCAGCGTAGTGGCGCGCCGCCGTGGCATCCATGCAAAACCCGCGCTCCCGGGCAGGGGCCTTGCCGGGATCGCGGGACGGTGCCATGCCTCGTCATCACTGATCGCCCATGCGGGGGCGTCTAGGCATGTCCCGCCGGGTCGCCTGCGCTGGCGGACAGACCCGGTGGGTGGCTTCGGAGCGAAGCCCCTTGGGGGCCGTCATGAGCCGCACGCCGGCCGAGCCAGATCATCGCTCGGGCGGCGCGTGACCGCAGTCCTGCTCACGCGGCGGCGCCGTTGCCCCGGATCACTTGGCCTGAAAGGCGATCGGCCACATGAAATCCAGCGGCTTGTAGCCCTGCCCGAGATAGCGCACCACCTGCTGCGCGTCGCTCTTGTTGTAGCCCGGATGCAGCGCCCCGGTGGGCACCGAGAAGGGGAAGAACGCCGCGCTCTCGGGGTTGTAGGCTGCGCTGGCGTGGCAGCTGTGACAGCTCGCCTCGAAGCCCGTCCAGTAGCGCGGCTGCGCGGTGTTGGGCGATCCTGCGAAATCCTCCATGTCGGTATGGCCGAGGATCACCGGGATCTCGCCCGTCCCGTCCACCGTGAAGCGGATCTGGGTGCCGTTCGGCGCATAGGCTTCGAACCCGAACCCCCCGAGCCCCGCGGCCTGCAGGATCGCCGAGATCGCAGCCTCGTCAAGCGGAGCGCGCTGGGTGATGAGCGCGTCGCGGACATGGCCGACGCCGGGGTTGTCGTTGAACTCGAAGGTCGACCAGAACCAGCTTGGCTCTTCGCTGTAGAACATCTGCGACGGATCGGGCAGCGGCTGCATCTTCACCATCAGATGCAGTCCGCGCCACCAGTATTCGCCGCTCTCGAAGGCGAAGGTCAGTGCGCCCTCGGGGGCCGGGCTGCCCTCGGTCACCTGCAGCCACGAGGCTTTCAGCTCGATCGAGCCCACGGGCATGTCGACGAACGCGTTGTCGGCAAAGAAGGCGGCCACGTCGATCTTCGTCGTGAGTCCGCTCTCGACGAGGTAGTCGTAGCTGATCTGGTTGCGGGTCACCTCTTCATTGGCGCCGTCGGGATCCTCGGTGGAGACGCGCCCCGAGAGCAGATCCTTCTTCTCCACGCTCGGCTCCATCTCGTTGCGCGGCGCCGCGCCGAATTCGAACGGCTCGCGGGTGCCGAAGGTGTCGGGATCGGTGGGCCAGGCCATCCACACAGGCACCTTGCCTGTGCCCGACATGCCCTCGCCATCGGGATCGTCGATCAGCTGGTTCACCCGGGCAAAGATCATCCAGGCCAGGGTTTCACGATCCGCAAGGGAGGCGCCGAAGCCGAAGCCGGCGCAGTCGGCGGCGAAGGCCGCGTCGGTCTTGTCGGGCCAGCCGTCAGCGGTGCAGCCATCGCCGGTCTGTGCGGTGACGGGCCATGCCGGTGCCGTCAGGCAGACGGCTGTGGCGAGGAAAATGCGGGGTCTAAGCATGGCGATGGCCTTCCTGTCAGGGTGGGTAAATCACGCGAATAATGTTCCGGGCCGCGCAGGTTCCGTGCATTGTCCCGCCGTTCGTCCTGTCTCGTGCAGAGAGGGGCGGAGACCGATAAACGTGGCATGGGTTGGCCTCGAATTCTTGGGCGAGCTTCTGGCGAAAGTACACGTTTAAGATGATCTTGTCAGGAAATTGCGGCGACGCCATGACTTTCGCAACAATCCTGCGGCGCCTGAAGGTGGCAGCACGGGGCCGCCGTCAGCACCGTCTGGCCTGTGTCTGAACCCGGCGAGACGGGTTCACAGCACGCGAAAAGGGGCGCCCGCCGGGCACCCCTTCGCTGTTCCGGTCCGGAACGGTTGCCGCGCCGCCCGAGGGCGGCGAGCGGGATCAGTTGTAGCCGTTGATCATCGCTTCGGCGCGTGCGGTCTGGTTGGCGTTGCCGGTTTCCGACTGCACGCTCTGGTAGACGGCAACCGCCTCGGCGTTGCTCAGGCTGGCGACATCGGCGTCGGGTGCGATTTTCACGAGAGCGGCGCGGGCGAAGTCGCCGGTGTTGTAGGGCTGGGCCGAGGCGGCGCCGGTGAACGCGGTTGCTGCGGCGAGAGCGGCGGCGGTGAAGAGTGCAACGTTTTTCATTGGGTTTCCTTTCGGTGTGTATTCGCACATTTGTGCGGAAATCTGTGGTGTCCGTGTCGTTCGGATGAGGGATATCTGCGCTTCCCGCTGCCGGGTTGCAAATCACCGTCCCGCTCACGCGCGCTCTCGAACATGTGCGTCAGGGGGCTGAATCCGCGAGGGTCGGTGAGCTAAAGGATTGTCGTAGCCAATAATTTATGGCTCGTTCGGGATTGGGTCTCCGGTGCCCCTTCGTGAGCGGAACCGCGAAAACGAGGGTTCGAAGCGGCGAGCAGCTCTAATGTGCATTTTTGCACCTTGCGGCAGCGGTTCCGCCGCATGGGCGGTTGAAAAGCGGATCGGGGCCAGCGCAGGGCGCGCGCCGTCGCCGATTTTGCCTCGGGTCCGTGCGATGATCGTCTTTCAACATCTCAGCCGCCGTGCTGCGCTCCGTCGTGGTGCAGGGGCGCCAGTGTCTTCAGGCAACGCACCCAAATAGGTCGCTGGATGACGCAGAAGAGTTGATTCATTTTGATGCATCATGTATCAGGCATCACGTATGATGCGAAAGGACAGAGCGTGCAGCCAGCCTATTCACCCTTCGAGGGTCTTGGTCCTGAGGGGGAGGGCGGTCCCGAGATCCTGCTCGCCGCGAAACCGGCGCTGAGCCTCGAGGACGCGGGCGCCCTTCTGATGCAGGGCTGGGGAAACAAGGCAGACCTGCGCGCGCTCACCGGCGAGCGCGATCTCAACTTCGTTGTGACCGAGGGCGACGGGACGGTCACGATCCTCAAGATCTACAACGCAGCCGAGACCGATGCGGCGCGGCAGATGCAGCATCGGCTGATGCGCGCTGCGGCGCGGCAGGACGTGTTCGACGTGCCCTCCTTCCGTCCTTCGCTCGACGACCAGGAAGAGGTGACGCTGCAGATCGGCGGCACCGCCCACACCCTGATCCGCACCAGCCTGCTGCGTGGCGCCTCTCCGGTGACGCCGGGCAGCGATCGGCTGAGGCATGCGATCGGGCGCACCGTCGGGGCACTGACCCGGGCGCTCGCGCCCTGCGACGAGCCCGGTGCCCGGCGCGACCTGCTGTGGAACCAGATGCTCTTGCCGCGGCTGGCGCCGCTTTTGCCGCTGATCGAGGATCGGGCGCGGCGCGATTGGGTGGCGGCGCATATCGCTCGCTTCGAGGAGGTCATCGCACCACGGGCCGAGCGCCTGCCGCATCAGGTGATCCACAACGACATGAACCCGAGCAACATCCTCGTTCGCGAAGAGGGCGGCGCGCTGCGCATCGGGGTGATCGATTTTGGAGACGCGGTGCACGCGCCACGCATCAATGAGCTGGCGGTCGCGGCGAGCTATTTCATCGACCCCGCGCTGGGTCTCGACGCGTCGCTCGCGACGCTGGTCGAGGGCTACAGTCAGGAGGCCGAGTTGCTGCCGGAAGAGCGCGACCTCCTTCCCGATCTCATCTGTACGCGCCTCGCGACCCGCATCCTTCTTACCCATTGGCGCAACAGCCATTTTCCCGAAAACAGCGCCTATATCATGCGCAATGTCGCCAATGCATGGACGCTCGTCGACACGATCACCGGCCGCGGTCCTGCACCGGCCCCAGAGGAAAGACTGATCTCATGACCCTGCACGACCCAGCACCGCTTCGCGCCGAAAGCGCCCTCTTCGCCCGGCGCAAGCAGGCGCTTGGCCCGGCCTATCGGCACTTCTACGAAACGCCGCTGCATTTGGTGCGCGGCGAAGGCGTCTGGATGGAAGATGCGGGCGGGCGCCGATATCTCGATTTCTACAACAACGTGCCCTCGGTCGGGCATTGCCATCCGGCGGTGATCGAGGCGATGACCCGGCAGGCGTCGACGCTGAACACCCATACGCGCTACCTGCATGACGGCGTGGTGGCCTATGCCGAACGCTTGCTCGAGACCTTTCCCGAGCCGCTCTCGCAGGTGATGTTCACCTGCACCGGCAGCGAGGCCAACGACCTCGCGCTGCGCATCTGCCGGTCGGTGACCGGGGGCGATGGCGTGATCGTGGTGGGCCGCGCCTATCATGGCGTGACCGGCGATCTGGCGGAGATCTCCACCTCGCTCGGGCCGGCGACGGCGCCCGCAGCGCATGTCCGGGTGGTCGACGCCCCGGTGCCCGGCGAAGACGTCGCCGCACGGTTCGAGGCCGGGGTGCGCGGCGCCATCGCGAGCCTTGAAGAGGCCGGCGTGAAACCGGCGATGCTGATCTTCGACACGGTCTTTGCAGGGCAGGGCCTCTTCACCGATCCGCGCGGCTTTGTCGCTGGCGGGGTCAGGGCGGCGCAGGAGGCGGGTGCGCTCTTCGTCGCCGACGAGGTACAGTCCGGCCGCGCTCGGCCCGGCGAGGCCATGTGGGCCTTCCTGCGTCACGGCGTGGCCCCCGACATCGTCACCTGCGGCAAGCCGCTCGGCAACGGGCACCCGCTCGCGGCGATGGTCACGCGCCCGGAGCTGCTGGCCGAGTTCGGCGCGCGGACGCGCTATTTCAATACCTTTGGCGGCAACCCTGTGTCGGCGGCCGTCGGGCTCGCGGTGCTCGACGTGATCCGCGACGAGGGCCTGATGGAGAACGCCCGGTTGCGCGGCGCGCAGCTGGTCGAGGGGCTTTCCGCGGTGGCGAAGCGGCACGATGCCGCCGGCGCGGTGCGCGGCTCGGGTCTTTACGGCGCGCTCGAGGTGCTGGGCGCAGATGGGGCAGCAGACCCGGCGCAGGCCGCGAAGCTCACCGAGCTGCTGCGCGAGGCGGGGGTGCTGGTGGGGGTCTGCGGCGAGCAGAACGAATGTCTGAAGATCCGCCCGCTGCTGCCGAGCTCGGACGCGCATATGGACCAGTTCCTTTCCAGCCTCGACCGCGCCCTCGCCCGCCTCTGAGGGCGTCGGGCTTTCGGCGCATGAACATCAAACGGCCGCGCAGATCCCTGCGCGGCCGTTGTCGTTCCGCAGTCTTGTGAAGGCGGAGGGCGGGCCTGACCCGCCCTCCAGGTGGGCCCGCGCGGCGAACGGGGACACGCCGCGGGGGCGGATCTCAGTGTGCGACCACCAGATGCCCGGGGGCGGGCTCGAGCCAGCGGCGCGCGGGCGGCTGGTAGCCGGGCGCGCGGATCGGGCTCTTGAGCTCGCGCGTCTCCACCGGCGGGCGGGTGCCGCGCAGCGCCGGGTCCGGGCGCGGCACCGCCGCCAGCAGCCGGCGCGTGTAGGGGTGGCTCGGGCTCTCGAAGACCTGCGCGCGGCTGCCGATCTCGACGATCTCGCCCAGATACATGACCGCGACCCGGTGGCTTACCCGTTCGACGATGGCCATATCATGCGAGATGAAGACATAGGACAGGCCGAGGCTCTCCTGCAGGTCGAGCAGCAGGTCGCAGACCTGCGCCTTGACCGACACGTCGAGCGCCGAGACCGCCTCGTCGGCGATGATCATCTGCGGATCGAGCATCAGCGCCCGCGCGATGGCGGCGCGCTGGCGCTGGCCGCCGGAGAACTCGTGCGGGTAGCGCCCCATGGCGTCGGCCTGCAGCCCGACACGGTCAAGCAGCGCGCGGGCCTTGCGCGTGCCCTCGCCCACGCTGCCCATGTGGTGCGCCACGAAGGGCTCGATCAGCGCCTCGCCGATGGTGCTGCGCGGGTTGAGGCTGCCATAGGGATCCTGGAAGATCATCTGCGCCCGCCGCCGCGTCTCGCGCAGGGCCTCGCGCGAGAGGCTGCCCATGTCGATGCCGTCGATCTTCACCTGCCCCGAGGTCGGCTCCGTCAGCCGCAGGATAGCGCGACCGGTGGTGGACTTGCCGCAGCCGCTCTCGCCGACGATGGACAGGGTCTCGCCGGGGGAGAGCGAGAAGGAGACGCCCTCGACCGCGTGCACCGCGCCGGGGCTGCGGCGCAGCATGCCGCCGCGGATCGGGAAATGCACTGCGAGGTCGTTGACCTCGAGGATCGGCGCACGGTCGGCGCCAGAGGAGGGCGTTCTGGCCGGCATGCTTGCCGGGGCGCGGTCCGCCGCGGGCGCGAAGCGCTCGGGGGCGGGTTTGCCCGCCATGTCGCCAAGCCGCGGCACCGCCGCGAGCAAGTCGCGGGTGTAGCGTTCGCGCGGGGCGGCGAAGATCCCGGTGGTGGCGCCCTGTTCGACCACATCGCCGCGATACATCACCAGCGTCCGGTCGGCGATCTCGGCCACCACGCCCATGTCGTGGGTGATGAACAGCACGCCCATGTCGATTTCCTTCTGCAGCACCGAGATCAGCTCGAGGATCTCGCGCTGGATCGTCACGTCGAGCGCGGTGGTGGGCTCGTCGGCGATCAGCAGCTTGGGGCGCGCGGCCAGCGCCATCGCAAGCATCACCCGCTGGCGCATCCCGCCCGACATCTGGTGCGGGTACTCGTCGATGCGGCGCTCGGCATTGGGGATGCGCACGTGGTCGAGCAGCTCGCGCACGGCGCTGCGGGCATCGCGGCGGCTCAGCCGGCGATGGGCGCGCAGCGCTTCGATCAGCTGCTCGCCGATGGTGTAGACCGGGTTCAGCGAGGTCATCGGCTCCTGGAAGACCATCGAGATCTTGTTTCCGCGGATCTTCTGCATGTCGCGGTCGGGCAGGTTGAGGATCTCGCGGCCCTCGAGCCGGACCCAGCCCTCGGCGCGGCTGGTGCCATGCGGCAGCAGGCCCATGATCGCCATCGAGGTGACGCTCTTGCCCGAGCCGCTCTCGCCGACGATGGCGAGGGTCTCGCCGGGGGCGATGTCGAAGCTCACGTCCCGCGCGACGCTGCGCCAGCCCGCCGGGGTGTGGAAACTGGTGGTCAGATCGCGCACCGACAGAACCGGCGCGGTCCGGCCGGGAACGGGGGTCACGGGGGCGCCGCGATGGAAATGCTGCAGGTCGGTCATGGATCGTGTCCCGTCATCGGTAGGGACGGCGGCGCGCCGCAGGACGCGCCGCCGCAGGAGATCTTGAGCGGGGCTCAGTCGGCCAGCGCGATGTCGAGGCCCTTGTAGAAGCCGGTGCCCTGGATCGAGTGCGGCATCACCGGCTTCAGCCGGGTCGACTGCACCATGCTGATCGGCTCGTGGTAGATCGGGATCCAGACCGCGGCCTCGGAGACCTTCATGATGACCTTGCCGGTATCCTCGGCGCGGGTCGCATCGTCGGTGGCGCGCATGGCGGCGTCGAGAAGCTCGTCGGTCTCCGGGTCGTTCCAGTTCATCCGGTTGGGCGCCGGCATGTTTTCGGAGCGGAAGTAGAGGTTCAGACCGTCCCCGGCGGACATGTAGGAAAAGCCCATCTGGTACATGTCGTATTCCTGGGTGGTCAGCTTCGACCAGACGATGGTCGGGTCGAAGGACTCGATCTCGATGTCGATGCCGATCTTGCGCATCTCGGCCTGCAGGTATTCGACCCGCGCCTGCGGGGCAGAGCCGGTGAAGGCGTAGAACTTCGGCGCAAGCCGCATCCCGTCCTTCTCGCGGATGCCGTCCTCGCCCTCGACCCAGCCGGCCTCGTCGAGCATCGCCTTGGCGGCCTCGACGTCATACTCGGCGACCAGCGGGTCGGCCTCGGAATTCCAGTCGCGGGTCGTGGTCGACATGTAGGTCGTCGCCGGGATGACCTCGCCATAGTAGATGTCCTCGGCCATCGCCGCCTGGTTGAAGGCGAGGTTCATCGCCTTGCGCACGGCGATGTCCTGCATCAGCGGGCGGTCCATCTTCATGCCGAAATACTCGGTCCAGGCCGCGAGATCGCTCTTGTTGATCTGGAAGTTCGGCAGCGAGCGGAAGCGTTCGAAGGCGATGTAGGGGATGGTGCGGCTGATGTCGGCCTGGCCGGTTAGCAGCGCGGTGACGCGGGTGTTGGCCTCGGGCACGATCTCCCAGGTGATGCTCTCGACAAGCGCCGGGCCGGTGTTCTCGTAGACCGAGGGGCCCCAAGTGTAGCCCTCGTGGCGCGTCAGCACCATCTCGTCGCGCGGCTTCCACTCGCCCCAGCAGAACGGGCCGGTGGTGTTGAGGCCGGTGACGCCGAAATTGTCGCCGAGCGCCTCGACATTGTCCTTGTCGACGATGGTCGCGAAGCTCTGGGTGAGCTGGTAGAGCAGCTCCGAATAGGGTTCTTCGAGCTTGTAGACGAGGGTGGTGTCGTCGGGGGCGGTGATGCTCTCGACCTTGCCGGCGCGCCAGCCTGCGGGCGACTGGGTGGCGGGATCGGACAGGCGGTTGAGGCTGTAGGCGGCATCGGCGGCGGTGAAGGGCTTGCCGTCGCAGAAGCTGACATCGTCGCGCAGGGTGAAGGTGTAGGTCAGGCCGTCCTCGGAGATCTCCCAGCTCTTTGCGAGGCTCGGGGTGAGGGTCTTGAGGTCGGGCTCCATCGCGACCAGCGTGTCGCCCAGCATGTAGAGCACCTCGGCCGCGGCGAGAGCGGCGGTCTTCTGCGGATCGTAGTTGTTGCTCTCGAGCTCGCGCACGATGGTGACGTTCTGCGCGGCGGCGGCGGTGGCCCCGGCGCAGAGCAGGGCTCCGGCGGTCAGGGTCAGGCGATGGCGTGTCGATGTCATGTCAGGGGTTCCCTTGTTGGCAATTAGTCTTGTTGGCAGTCTTGTTGGATGTCCTGTCGGAGATCGGGGCGGTCAGCGCGACCGCATCCGGGGGTCGAGCACGTCGCGCAGCGCATCGCCGGTGACGTTGGCGGCAAGCACGATGACGAAGATCAGCAGCGACGGGATGACGGAGATGTGCGGCGCGAAGAGGAACACGTCGCGGCCCTGCGCGGCCATCATGCCAAGCTCGGAGACCGGCGGGCGCACGCCGAGGCCGAGGAAGCTGAGTGCGGCGCCGATCAGGATCACCTGGCCGAAGCGCATCGACATGTAGACCAGCAGCGACGACAGCGCGTTGCGCAGCAGGTAGCGGACGAAGATCGTCCGGCTGCGCAGCCCGAGGGCGCGTCCGGCCTCGATGAACTCCTGCCGCATGATGCCGGTGCCGACGCCGCGGGCGATGCGGGCGCAGTCGGGCACCGAGGCGATGGCGAGGGCGAGGATGATGGCGCCGAGGCTCTGGCCGACGGCGGCGACGATGGCGAGGCCGAGCAGGATCGCCGGCAGCGACAGCATCATGTCGGCGATCCGCATGATCGGGCCGTCGAGGCGCCGGTTGAACGCCGCCATGAGGCCCAGCACCGAGCCGAGCCCGCCGCCGAGACCGGCGCCGGCAAGGCCGATCAGCAGCGTCAGGCGGGTGCCGTGGAGCACCCGGCTGAGGATGTCGCGGCCCTGCGCATCGGTGCCGAGCAGGTATTCGGACGAGCCCATGTCGCTCCAGGCCGGGGGCTGCATGATGGCGCGCGAGTTGAGGTAGGGGTCATAGGGCGCGATCCAGGGCGCAAACAGCGCCGCGAGGCAGATCGCGGCCAGCACCAGCAGCGCGGCCACCGCCATCGGGTCGCGCAGCAGTCGCCGCCACCATGCGGCGGGGCCGGTGGCGGCGGGGGCCTCCGCGGCGCCGGGGGCGTCTGCGGCGAGGGGGAGATCGATCTGGCTCATTTCTGGATCCTCGGGTCGAGCAGGGCGTAGAGGATGTCGACCGTCAGGTTGATCACCATGAACGACAGCGCCATGACCATGATGGCGCCCTGCGCGAGGGCGAAATCGCTCGACACGATCGAGCCCACGGCGAGCCGCCCGATGCCGGGCCAGGAGAAGATGCTCTCGGTCACCACCGCGCCGCCCATCAGGTAGCC
>NZ_JBYNAH010000300.1:0-4693 GCF_059781815.1 Salipiger sp.
CGCAGCGCGGCGGCCTCGTCCTCGGCCAGTTCCGGTAGCAGCGTGGTCATCACGCCGCTGCGCCCCACCACGCGCGGCAGGCTCAGCGCCACGTCGCTCACCCCCTCGACCTCCGGCGTCACGATCGAGACCGAGAGCACGCTGCGCTGGTCATCACGCACCGCCTGCACGATGCGCGCGAGCCCCGCACCGATGCCGTACCACGTGGCCCCCTTGCCCTCGATGATGCGATAGGCGGCGCGGCGCACGCCCTCGTCGATGCGTTCGCGCACCGAGGCGGTGATTGCGGCACCGACCTGCACGCCGAAGCGCGCCACCGGCTCCGAGCCGGCCCGCGCCGAGGCCCAGGCCAGCACCTCCGAATCGCCATGCTCGCCCAGCACGTAGGCATGCACCGATTGCGGCGCCACGCCGAGATGGTCGCCCAGAAGGCTGCGAAAGCGCGCGGTGTCGAGGATGGTGCCGGAGCCGATGACCTTCTCGCGCGGCAGGCCGGAGATGCGCAGCGCCACCTCGGTCATCACGTCGACCGGGTTGGAGGCCACCAGCAGCATGGTCTCGGGCGCGGCCTTCTGCACGCCCGCAATGACCTGCGCAAAGACCTCGGCATTGCGCGACAGCAGGCTGATCCGGTCCTCGCCGGGCTTCTGCGCGACGCCGGCGGCAAGGATCACCAGGTCGGCCCCCTCGAGCGCGTCGTAATCGCCCGCCGAGACCCGGCAGGGATGCGCGAAGGGCACGGCGTGGGCGATGTCCTCGGCCTGCGCCACCGCGAGCGCCATGTTGCGGTCGACAAGGACGATCTCGCTCGCGCCGCCGCGCAGCGCCAGCGCATAGCCCGCCGCAGAGCCCACCATGCCCGCGCCCACGATCCCGATCTTCATGGCGATTCTCCTCGTCTGAGTGTGCGAGAAGGTTTGCACGCTAACGGCGAGGGGAACAGGGGCAGGCGCCGCTTGGCGCGTGGATGCGGCACCCGACTGCCGCACATTGCCCAAGCTGCGATCTCCGGACGATGCCTGCGCGGATTCAAGCCCGAAGGGCGCCGCGCCATCGTCATGCTGGAAGCATGCCTCCGGCATGGCCCGCCCCCCGGGCTGGCGATTTGGTGGTGCTTTGTGCTGAGCTTTGAGGTCCTGCGGACGTGGCGGGGATAAACCTAGGGATTCTGCCGTCAGATCGCCATCCCGCGGGCCGGCGACGGCGCGGCGCCCGCCTCAACTCGCAGCGCCCAAGAATAGGGAGCCGCGGAACCCAGCGCCCCGACCCTCAGACGTCGAGCTTTGCCATCAACGTGCGCAGCGCCGTGCGCTCGTCCTCGTCGAGCTTCGCGGTGCGGCTACGGAACAGCGTCGCCTGGCTGCGCAGCACCGGCTCCTCGTCGATCACCTTGAGGTGGTTCGCCCGCAGCGTCTCGCCGGTCGAGGTGATGTCGGCCACCGCCTCGGCGGTGAGGTTCTTTACCGTGCCCTCGGTCGCGCCCTGCGAGTCGACAAGCTGGTAATCCGCCACGCCGCCCTGCCGCAGATATTCGCGCACCAGCCGGTGATACTTGGTGGCGATCCGCATCCGGAAGCCGTGTTGCGCCCGGAACGCCGCCGCCGCCGCGTCGAGATCGTCGAGCGTGTCGACATCGACCCAGCAGGCCGGCACCGCGACGATCAGGTCGGCCTGACCGAAGCCCAGCTCGGCCAGCGGCTCGACCTTCTGGTCCCATTGCACCAGCTTTTCGCGGATCAGGTCGGTGCCGGTGACGCCGAGATGGATGCGGCCCGCCGCCAGCTCGCGCGGAATCTCGCCCGCCGAGAGCAGCACCAGATCGACGCCCTCGACCCCGTCGACGGCACCGGCATATTCCCGGTCGTTGCCGGTGCGGGCGAGGCCCACGCCGCGGGCCCCGAACCAGTCGAAGGTCTTCTCCATCAGGCGGCCCTTCGAGGGCACCCCAAGCTTCACACTCATGCCCGCTCTCCCGTCTGCAGAAGCAGCCCCGGACGGATCACCCCGCCCACCGCAGGGGCGGCGCGGCCATTGCCCAGCCGCTCGGTCAGCGCATCATAGCGCCCGCCGGTCGCCACCGGCGGCAGGTCGGGCCGCGCCGTGGGCACGAAGCCGAAGACGAAGCCGTCGTAATATTCCATCGAACTGCGGCCGTAGCTCGCCTCGAATTCGAGCGTCGCCACGTCGACCCCGCGCGCCGCCAGCGCCTCGCAGCGGCGCTCGAAGCGTTCGACCGCAGGGCGCAGCGCCGGCATGTCGACGGCGATGTCGTGCAGTTGCTCGAGCGCGAAGGAGCAGGTCTCGCGCACCGCCAGCAGCGTGTCGATCAGCAGCACCTGGCTCTCGCAGAGCGGGCCTTCGGCGGCGTCCTCGCGCAGCGAGGCGATGCGGGCGGCGACCTCCGCCTCCGAGCGGAGGCCGATCGCCGGCCCGGCGCTTTCCATCGGGTTTTCCAAAGCCAGCAGCGCCTTGCGCGACGGCGGCACCGGGCTGCGGCCCGAGTAGCGGTCGAGCAGGGCGCGGAAGCGGCGCGGGCGCCAGATGTGACGCATCAGGGCGGTGCGGCGGCGCTCGGAGGTCTCGAGCCCCGCGACGGCGGCGGTCAGGATGCCGATATCGCCGGTCACCGCGCGCAGCCGGTAGGGCGCCAGCGTCTCGGCGAAAAGCGCGAAGACTTCGGCATCGGCCTGCGCCGGATCGTCATCGGCGAAGAGCTCGAAGCCGACCTGGAAATACTCCGGCGCGCGCTCGGGATGCTCTTCCTGGCGGCGGAAGACCTCGCCGGCATAGGTGTAGCGCGACGGCGCCGCGCCGGTCTCCATGTGCATCTGCACGACAGGGACGGTGAAGTCGGGCCGCAGCATGACCTCGCCTCGCGCGGGATCGTGGGTCACGTAGGTGCGGGCCCGGATGTCCTCGCCATAGAGGTCGAGCAGGGTTTCGGCCGGCTGCAGGATGGCGCAGTCGACATTCTCGGCTCCGGCCTCGAGAAACCGCGCCCGCAGGCGGACGGCTTCGGCGCGTTCCTGCGCGATGGTCACGCCCATTGGTTCAGGATCTCTCTCACCTTGGCGACCAGATCGCCGCGCGGCACCTCGTATTGCGACGGGCGCTCCTTCCATTCCTCGAGGCTGGCGCTCTCGGCCAGCTTGGCGCCGAGGATCAGGTCCTTGATCTGCAGCACGCCGCGCTCTTTCTCGTCGCCGCCCTCGATCACCGCGACCGGCGAGTTGCGCTTGTCGGCGTATTTGAGCTGGTTGCCGAAGTTCTTCGGGTTGCCGAGATAGACCTCGGCCCGGATGCCGGCATTGCGCAGCTCGGCGACCATGGCCTGGTAATCGGCCATGCGGTCGCGATCCATCACCGTGACGACGACGGGGCCCTGCACGGTGCCGCCGATGCGGCCCTTCTCGCGCAGCGCTGCCAGCAGCCGGTCGACCCCGATCGAGACGCCGGTGGCGGGCACCGACTGGCCGGTGAAGCGCTTGACGAGATCGTCATAGCGCCCGCCGCCCGAGACCGAGCCGAACTGGCGCTTGCGGCCCTTCTCGTCGAGGATCTCGAAGGTCAGCTCGGCCTCGAAGACCGGGCCGGTGTAATAGCCAAGCCCGCGCACGACGCTGGGATCGATCTCGATGCGGTCGCTGCCATAGCCCTGCGCCGCGAGCAGCGCGCCGATCTCCTCGAGCTCGTCGACCCCCTCGGAGCCGATCTGGCTGCTGCCGATGGCGGCGCGCAGGTTGGCGATGGTGGCGCCGGCATCGCTGCCCTTCGAGGTCAGGAAGGCGAGCACCGGATCGGCCTGCGCCTCCGAAAGACCCACGCCGTCGATATAGGCGCCCGAGGCGTCCAGCCGGCCCTTGCCCAGAAGCTCGCGCACGCCCGCCTCGCCGACCTTGTCGAACTTGTCGATGGTGCGCAGCACCGCGTCGCGCTGTGCGTCATCGTCGAGCCCCATGGCCTCGAGCACGCCGTTCAGAACCTTGCGGTTGTTGACCCGCACGAGATAGTCGCCGCGCGGAATGCCGACCACTTCCAGCGTATCCGACAGCATGGCGCAGATCTCGGCATCGGCGGCGACGCTGGCCGCGCCCACGGTGTCGGCGTCGCATTGGTAGAACTGGCGGAAGCGGCCGGGGCCGGGCTTCTCGTTGCGCCAGACCGGGCCCATGGCGTAGCGGCGATAGGGCAGGGGCAGGTCGTTGCGGTGCTGGGCATAGACCCGCGCCAAGGGCGCCGTCAGATCGTAGCGCAGCGCCATCCACGACTCGTCCTCGTCCTGCCAGGCGAACACGCCCTCGTTGGGCCGGTCGACATCGGGAAGGAACTTGCCGAGCGCCTCGACGGTCTCGACAGCGCTCGATTCCAGCGCCTCGAAGCCGTAGCGATGGTACACCCCGGCGATGGCATTGAGCATCTCGGCGCGCTCGGTCACTTCGGGACCGAAATAGTCGCGGAAACCCTTCGGCGTCTGTGCCTTGGGGCGGGGGGCTTTTTTCACTTTGGCCATGGCGGGCTCCGGGCTCGTCCAGATTGCGCGCCCCCCTTAGCCGCTTGCGCGTGCGGGGGCAAGCGACCGGCGGTGCGCAACCGCCCTGCGGCATCGCGCGTGGCTTGTGTCGCATGCCTCCGGCGGGGATATTTAGAGCCAGAAGAAGACAGGGGCGCGGGGCTTCCCCCCGACCTGGGTTGT
>NZ_JBYNAH010000301.1:0-4681 GCF_059781815.1 Salipiger sp.
AAATCCTATCGGACTTCGCGCATCGTGGGTGGACCACTTCAATGGGGCTGGCTCAGACCACCTCACATGCATCTGGGCTGTATTACGCGAATGCGGACGTAACGTGGACGTTTCCATCAGTGGACTTTGTTGAAGCCCCTGAAGTTGAGGCAAATGTCGTGATCAATACCGCCGTCCCGGCCGGGTGCAAAATTCGCTCAACTGGCGTCTCAACGGCCGTTCTCAGGCCATGGCACGCAAACAGTGTCAGTAGCGGCACAGCAAAGAGCATCACACTGACCGCCACTGGTCGCTGGAAAACGTAGGAGCATCCTCATGAAATTTATCTTCACTCGCGCGGAGAGCGGCGAGGCGGCCACCGGATCGGTCTCGGGTGATGTGCTCACCTTGAACGGCGTGGCCCGCGACTTTGGTTTTATCGAGGAAGGCGGGGAAATGCCCGCCGAGGCCATTGGCGAGCGTCTGATCAACGGGACCGTCACGCGGATCGACGGCGAAATTGTGGTGCCGCTGATCGCGCCGCATGCGCCTGGCGCTCTGCCGCAAGAGCTGTGGGAGCCCGCCCCGATCATCGTGGAGAGCGGGGCGATCCCCTTTCCAGATTACAACTGGATCAGCACTACCGAGGAGGCCGAATAATGGATATGACCGCGTATCGCAGCCCCGCGAGCATCGCCGCCGCAACGGAAGCCGCGCTCAAGGAGGGCGTCAAGGCTGAGCGCAAGCGCCGGCTCGATGCCGGCACCACGCTGGCGCTCTCGTATGGCGCGATCCCGGTACAGGGCCGCGAGTTCGATCAGAGCGTGATCCTGGGCCTCTCGCAGCGGGCCGTCGCGTTGCAGGCGGCGGGCGACACCACCACGCTCACCTACCGCGACGCGGCGAACACGATGCATGAGCTGACCGCCGTGCAGTTCCTCGAGCTGTCTCAGGCGGCCATGACGTGGGTCGAGGCGGTGATGGCGGCGAGCTGGACGATGACCGACGCCGCAGAGATCCCCGAGGACTTCGCGGACGATGTTCGCTGGCCTTCCTGACCGCCGCTTCTCCTGCACGGTCGCGATCAGCTGGGAGATCGGCAAGGCAGGCTCGGGGGCGGTCATCGTCGTGCCGGCGGGCTTCACCTTCGATGTGTCGGTGCCGCCCGGCGCCCGCTGGGCCTTCGATCCCCGAGATCCCGCATACCTCAAGGCATCGGCGGTGCACGACTGGCTCCTGCTTGAGCGCTGGGACCGCGTCACCGCCGGCGCCGTTTTCCACGAGATCCTGCGGACGCAGGAGATCAGCCTGACGCGACGCCTGATCATGTGGCTCGCCGTGAGCCTCTGGCGCTATCGCTAGACTGCAATAACCCGCCGCTGGCGGGATTTTTTATGACCGGAGGGGCCGTGTTCGGAAAGCCGCTAGAATTTTGGGTCGCGCTTGCCGCCGGGGCCTTGATCGTCATCGAAAGAAACCGAGCCCGCCCCTTTGTCGGGCGGGTTCTGATCGCAGCGATCAGCGCCGGCATCGGCTACAGCCAGACGCCGGAGGTCGCGCTGTGGACCGGGCGCAGCGAGACGCTTGTCGTCATGGTGCTGACCGCCTTCGGCCACATGCTGCTCGACATCGTCGCAGCGGTGCTGGCCGACCGGGAGTTCATCAAATCCATCATCAGGGAGCGTTTGGGGAAATGACCAACACGCAAGCCGCCCTCCGGCAGTATCGAGGGCTCGTCGGGGTGTTTCTGTTGCTCGGGCTGGCCTACCTTCTGGCGCCGCTCGCTGAAACGCGGTGGTGGCCCGTGACGACGCCGTTTGAGCGCGCGGGCGTCCGGCAGGTGAACGACTGCGCGGCTGTCGAGCTGCAGGGCAGCGCGACCAAGCTGCGCTGCGACTGTGAGTATCGCGGGATTGAGGTCTTCCTCGGCTCGCGGGGCAACGGGGTGCGGATCCCCGGCGCGCATTTCAAAGACAGGCCGCAGGGGCGCGATTGCGGCGACCATTCGTGGGAGCGCCTCTATGTTCCGGTGCCCGAGTTCATGATCGACCAGACGTTCGCGGATGTGCTGCACGCCTGCTACCGCGGCGAGCGGTACCTGACCCGCACGCATTTCTGGTGATGAAGGTGCGAGCGCAGATATCGTCAGTGGAGGACGAAAGGTTTTGGGCGAATACCTAATGAGCCGCGCTCGCCACTGTATTTGAGCCGATCCTTCAACGTCTGGCAAGAAATACCGCCATCCCGATGTCGAGAGGAGCGGGCGCTGACGCAGGCAGTTCTGGTGAAGGGCGAGAGCTGCGACCGTCCTGGGGAAGGGCGGGGGTGGGGCCAAGGGAAACACATACCACTCGCAGCACTCGCTTGGTTAGAGAAGCAGATTATCACTTTGAGAACAACCCTCATCGCCCGGCCATCGCGCGCCGGGCTTTTTCATGGAGAGACCACAATGCGAAACATCACCGAGATCATTGTGCACTGCACCGCGACCCGCGCCGAATGGATGGATGGGTATCCCACCGGCTCGAAGGTCGCGGAGATCCGCAGCTGGCACGTCGACGGCAACGGCTGGTCGGACATCGGCTACCACTTCCTGATCGACCGCGACGGCACTGTGGCGACCGGGCGCCCGATTGAGCGCACCGGTGCGCATGTCCAGGGACACAACACCGGCACCATCGGCGTGTCGCTCTTTGGCGGCCACGGCAGTGCGGAGACCGACGCCTTCTCGGATCACTTCACCGAGGCGCAGGACGCTGCGCTGCGCGAGCTGCTGGCGGAGCTCGACAGCAGCTATGGGCCGGGCCTCAAGATCAGCGGTCACAACGAATACGCGGCCAAAGCCTGCCCGGGTTTCAACGTGGGCAAGTGGCTGGCCGGGGCGCTGCCTGTGGTCGGTGCCGACCCGATCGCCGATCAGGACTCCACCGAGGCGACCAAGCTGCGCTGGCGGCTGGCCGAGATCCGCGACACCGCAGATCGCGCGCTCGCCGGCGAATGACCCTCCCCATCACCGACTGGCGCCTCGCGCTGGTCCTCTCTGCGGCGGCCTGCCGCATCTCCACGAAAGGCAACACCGATGAACGAGATGAAATCCTTCCTCGCGTCCAAGACCATCTGGGGCGCCCTGATCGCCATCCTGCCGCAGCTCCTCGCGCTGTTCGGTGTCGAGATCTCGGCTTCGGACGCGCAGGGCATCGCGGGGCACGCTGAGGCTATCGTGACCTCTGTCGGCTCGCTCCTCGCGATCTATGGCCGGATCACCGCGACCAAGGCTATCGGCCTCTGACGAGATCCGCCGGCGCGGTGGCGGCGGTGGGCGGACCGGGCCGCCACATTCCACTTTCCCCACTCGCTGGAAGGAATTCGCATCAAAGGGAATTGGAAAATTCGGAATTGAATGGTCTGCGAAACGTTCTAAGCTTTCCTTCGCGGGTTCTTTTGGTATCTGTTTTCAAATATTGAGGGTGCCCCTTCCTTAAGGAAAGCCCGCCAGTCGGTTGAGGACTTCTTGTACGAGAGATGGCCCGGTCTGAAAAATATCTCATTGGCGTCTTCTTCGGTAATTAAGTCAAAGCCATCGAATATGTGGTTAATTTCAGAATTCCAGAAATCTTCCGTCATTATGCCTGGGCCTGTAACTTGCCATACATTATTGCTTGTTTTGTTTTCTATATTTTCTATCGCCTTGTCCAAGGCGCGTGTCAGGAGCGGGTCTCTGGGATTTCGTGCGAATATAAAACCGTTCGCAACGTTTCCGCGACGACGCCACAATACACCACGATTAGCGTGACACAGGTGTTTCTCTATGCCGCCATTGTCTCTCAATCCTGCATCTATATATGTACCTCCCTCTTGCACGAGAGCGCAATACCGGAAAAAATCGGACTGCATGGCGGGGACGGCGCACTCTTCGTATGCGCGCAGGGTTCGAGTGTCGAAGTGCTCATCAATATACTCTGCCGCAGTGCGATAATTGTAGCGGCGATAGGTGAAATGAGGATGGTCAGCCCAAGACGACATGAGCCTTTCAACTTCTTCTGGGGCGTGATCGGTATCCCAAAATTGGAAAAGGTTGTTCAATTGAAACTCACATCCTGTGTCCGGCGCTCCTCGAGCGGCATGCCGTTGGATGCCAACGTTGATTATCGAAGCCAGCATATCAAGAGTTTTTGGCTCCAAATCGCTCGTGGCTGATTGCAAGCGCACGGTCTTGACCGGCTCATGGGCCTGTTGCATAAATCCGGTGAGGGGATTTTACGCGTGAATCCAGCATGGTAGCTAGGCATCAAGAGCATTCCGAAAGCCCCGACCTACAAGACCAAGAACTGACCGGCCTGCAGTAGGCGCTTCTGAGTGCCTTCGGCATCATCCTGACGATCATCATCCACCGCGCCGCGGGGGCCTTCATGGTCGCCACCGGCGCAGGTCGACCGATCTATCTCTTGCGCGGTGGATCGGTCAGCAAATTGATCACCGTGGCACCTATGATCCATATCGCGAACATGAGAAACGTGGCGAGAGCCGACGAATAAAGGTGGCCGACATATCCTCCCAGTCCGGCAGCCAAACCCACCGCGCCGTTCACGCCCTGCAACTCCCTTCGCTTTTGCTTCAAGCTCATTATCTGCACCTCCGGTGGTCGAGAGCTTGCGAGGCTGGAGAAGAAAGTGCCTTGACCTTGGTCAAAGCGTTATGACTG
>NZ_JBYNAH010000302.1:0-4616 GCF_059781815.1 Salipiger sp.
GGCCGCGGTGACCGGCTGGTTGATGACAAGCTGGTCGAGCGGGTGGCTCCCATTGGCGCGATGCTGCGCGGCGCGCTCGAAGAGCGCTTCGGGCAGCATGCCAACGTGGGCGATATCCGGGGCCGCGGGCTGTTTCTCGGGGTGGAATTGGTGGCGGATCGCGAGACCAAGGCGCCGCTCGATCCCTCGAAGGGGGTGGCGGCCAAGCTCAAGAAAGCGGCTTTCGCCGAGGGGCTGATCTGCTACCCGATGAGCGGCACCATCGACGGCGCCACTGGCGACCACATCCTGCTCGCTCCGCCCTTCATCCTGAGCGAGGAGCAGGTAGGGGAGCTGGTCGACAAGCTCGACGCCGCGATGAAGACGGTGCTGGGCTGACGGGCGTCCTCGCCCGCCGCGCCTGAGGCGGGCAGGGCGCGCCTCAGTTCAGGTCCTCGAGCAGGCGACCGTGCTTGCGGGTTTCCTCGAGCACGTCGCCAAAGGTCTCCATGCCGCGGGCCTGCAGCATCGGCAGCATCATCACCAGCACCTGCGCTGTCGCGTGGGCATCGCCAAGCGCGGTGTGGCGCAGCTGCGCCGGGATCTCGACGCCGAGCCGTTCGCAGAGCGCATCGAGCGTGTGGGTCTGGCTGGCCCCGAACAGCACCGCCGAGAGCAGCACCGTGTCGAGGATCGGGTGATCCCACTCGACCCCCATGCGGGCGCGGTGGCGGCGCAGGAAGGCCATGTCGAAGGGCGCATTATGCGCCACGATGACCGAGCCCTTGGCAAAGCGGTGAAAGCGCCGCCCGGCCTCACCGATGTCGGGATGTCCCTTCACCATCGCGTCGCTGACCTGGTGCACCTTGGTGGAGCTGGGCGGGATCGGGATGCCGGGATCGACCAGCTGGTCCATCACCTCGCCGGGCACGATGCGCCCGTTCAGCACCCGCACCGCGCCGATCTGCACGACCTCGTCCTTGTGGGGCAAAAGCCCCGTGGTCTCGGTGTCGAACACGGTGTAGCTGAGCGCGGTAAGTGGCGTCTCCTCGACCGCTTCGGGGGCATCGTGGGTCAGCAGGTCGAAATCATAGACCAGCGGGCGCTCGGCCTCGGGCGCCATGTGTGTCTGGGCGCCGTCGATCACCATCATGTAGCCGCCGCCCTCCATCGGCTTCAGCCGCGCCGAATAGCTCTGCGCGCCGTCGATGCCCTCGGCCACGAAGCTCACCTCGCGGCCGGTCTTGTGCAGCTGCTTCACCGCCGCATCGAGCCCCTTGGCCTCGAAGAAATCGGACAGCGGCGCGTTGAGCCGCGGCACGTGCAGCTGCGCCAGCACCTCTGCCGCCTGACTGTCGTAGAGTACGATCTGGCCGCGCGGGTTCACCAGGATCATCGCGACCGGGATCTCGGTGAGCAGGGCGGTGAGACGCTCCTTCTCATGCGCCAGGCGCTCGGTCTCGAGCGCGATCTTCTGGGCGGTGTCCATGGTGGTGTCGGTGAGCCGCTCCGAGACCGCGTGGGCGGCATGCGCAAGATCGCCGAGATAGCGCGCCGATTGGAGGTCGACCTCGCGGGCGACGCCGGCATGGGCGCGCACCCGCATCTCGGCGGCGAGCTTCTCGATCGGCTTGGCGACATTCTCGTCGAACAGCAGCCAGATCCCGGCGGTCAGCGCCAGCAGCGCCAGCGCCGAGAGGATGCCGGCGAAAACGAAGCCGTTGGCAGGGGTGGTGTCGAGCGCGCGGACATAGCCGAACCACAGCGCGATGCCCACCGCCACGCTGCCGCCGAGGCCCAGCAGCACGAAGAACAGGAAGATCCGCAGCCGCAGGCTCAGCGTGGTGATCATGCGGTGCCCTCCGGCGCGTCGCAGACCGCCGCGACGATGGCATCGTCCTCACCCGCCTCGCGCCAGACAGGCGCGCCGCCATCGCCGCCCGCCGGGTCGGCGCGGCGGTGGTTGACGCAATCCACCATCATCTCGACCGACTGCACCGGCTGCCAGCGGGCGAAGAAGTAGAGATCGGCGATGTAGAGCCCCTCGGTTTCGGTATTGGCGCGGCGGGTGCCGTGATCGACGGCGATGAAGCGGTCGACCATCGGCGCGGCATAGGTCCAGGGCCGGTAGAAGGCGCGCGCCTCGTGCACCGAGGCCACGGTGAAGCCCTCGGGCAGCGCCTCCGCGGTGCGCCCGTACCAGCCGTATTCGCTCGAGATCGTGGTGGCGATCATCGCCACGCCTGCGCCCACTGGCGCCAGCCAGCGCGGCAGCCGCCCGCCGAAGACCTTGTTGAGCAGCATGATGGCGCCCGCACCGGCAAAGCCCGCGACGAAAACGGCGATCAGTTCCAGAAACATTCTTCTCCTCCCAGAGAGCGGGCTTTAGCCCAGCATGCCACGCCCGTGCCCGAGGGCCGATTGCAGCGACTTTATCACCACGAAAGCATCGCGCAGATGACTTCGCTCAAAATCCGAAAGTTGCGCCGGGGCGAGGTAGTTGTCCGGCGCCTCGCCGCGCTTCACCTGCGCCGCCTGATGCTCGAGACGGGTCTCGGCGATCAGGTCGTAGGCGTCGAGCAGATCCTGCCCGCCCGAGCCCGAGAGCTTGCCCGCCGCCACCGCCGCCTCGAGCCGGGCGCGGGTGTTGACCTCCGCAAGCTCGCCCTGCAGCGCGTAAACCCGCGCCAGATCGACCACCGGCACCACGCCGTTATGCTTGAGATCGACGGTGTTCTTGTGCTCGCCGGAGCGGATCGTGGCGAAGCCGCGCAAAAGGCCGAGGGGCGGCGTGTGCTTGAGCGAGTTCGAGATCATGTGCGCCACGAAGATCGAGTTCTTCGCCGCCGCCGCCAGCGTTTCGGCCTGCAGCTCCTCGTAGAGCGCCTTGGTCCCGCCGATGGGGCGCAGGTCGAACATCACCGAGGCCAGCATCTGCGCCTTGGGATCGGGTTTCTTGATCCAGTTGGTGAAATACTGCCGCCAGGTGCCGACGCGCTGGCACCATTGCGGGTTGGTCGCCATCATTTCGCCGGGGCAGTAGTAATAGCCCGCCACGTCGAGCCCGTCGCTGACGAATTTCGCCAGCTCGGCAAAGTAGCGCAGGTCGTCGTCGCTGGCGGCATTGTCGAGGAACAGGCAGTTGTCCTGATCCGAAATCCCTGTCTGCTCCTGCCGCCCCTGCGAGCCGCAGGCGAGCCAGAGATAGGGCACCGGCGCCGCGCCGAGCGTCTCCTCGCCAAGCGCCAGCAGGCGACGGGTGGCGGTGTCGGCGATGTCTGTGATCAGCCGCGTCACCACCTCGTGGCGGTTGCCGCTGGCCACCAGCTGCGCCAGCAGTTGCGGGATGCGCGCGGTGACCTCGGCCATGCGGGCGGGGCTGTCGGCGCGGGCGATCTCGGCCACCAGCTCGGCGGAGCTGACCGCCTGGAAGCGGGTCAGGTCGGTCTGGGTGACCATGCCGACGAGCCGACCGCCCTCGCTGACCGGCACGTGGCCGACATTGCGCTCCATCATCATGTGCAGCACGTCCGAGCCGATGGCCGAGGGCGGCAGGGTCATCGGATCGGCGGTCATCACTTGGGCCAGCGGCGTGTCGAAGGGCAGGCCAGCACCCACCACCTTGCCTGAGACATCGCGGATGGTGAGGATGCCGAGCAGGGTCTCGCCCTCGGTCACACAGACAGAGGAGACGTGGCGCTCGGCCATCGCTCTCGCCGCCTCCTGCACGGTGGCAGACGGCGGCAGGGTGAGGGGCTTGGGGGCCATCAGCGTCTCGACCCGGCTGTGGGCGAGGTCGGTCTTGCGCGGCTTGGCCCCGCGCGAGCGGTCGAAGAAGCGCTTCGAGGCCGGGTGCTCGCGCACCAGCTCGTTGAAGGCATAGACCGGCAGCATCAGCAGCAGCGTCTCCTCGACCGTGCGGGCCGAGGTGGCGGCGATGCCGTCGCGCGCCAGGCCGCGCTCGCCAAAGGAGTTGCGGGGGCCGAGCAGCGAGACCACGACCTCGTTCTCGTCGCGGATCTCGACCTGTCCGGAATGGATCAGGTAGAGCCCCTCGAGCGGGTGGCCGAAGGCGTAGATCGGCTCGCCCGCCGGCAGGCGGCGCTGCACGAATTGCGGCACGAGGCTTTCCAGCGCGTCGGCGTCGAGCGCGTCATACGGGTGCACGCCGCTGAGGAAGCGGAGCAGCTCTTCGGGTGCGATCGGCATGGCGGCCCTCCCGGTCAGGCGGAACGGTGGAAACGAAAATCCCGCCCCGGAGTAACGCGGGACGGGATGAAAGGGTAGGGGAAAGGCCGCAGCACGGCCTGACCCTTGGTGCTTAGTGGTCCTGGGCTGCGCCCGCGCCACGCGGCACGCGCACGCTTTCCACCAGCTCGCTGATCTCCTGCGGGATCGGAGCGGTCATCTTCGACACGGTGAAGGCCACCGCGAAGTTGATCATCGCGCCCACCGCGCCGAACGAGGTCGACTTGATGGTGCCGAGCAGCGGATCCGCATCGGTGAAGGAGTTGGTGCCCGAGATGAAGAACCAGCCCTTGTGCAGGAAGATGTAGACCAGGGTCACGATGAGGCCTGCCAGCATGCCGGCCACGGCGCCCTTGTTGTTCACCTTGGTGAAGATGCCCATCATCAGC
>NZ_JBYNAH010000011.1:0-28077 GCF_059781815.1 Salipiger sp.
GCGCCTCGGCATAGCCCGGCAGCGCCTTGGCGCGGGCGATCTGCTCCGGCAGCGCCTCGGCCAGCGCCGCGGCGCGCGCCTCCGCGCTGCGCGTCTCGAGTTCGTCGTAGTAGCTGCTCATCCGAGCCTCCCTGTCATCCCGTCCCGGATCCTGTCGCCAGCGGATAGACCGCCAGCGTCTCGTAAACCGCCCCTTCGGGCGTCAGTGTCGAGCCCACCAACCGCATCTCCGCGACCGGCTCGGGCGCCGTGTTCAGCCCCGCCAGCGGCGCCAGCGCCGCCTCGAACCGCGCCCGGTCCGCCTCGCGCAGCCCTGCGCCGAAGCGCAGCAGCGTCACATGAGGGCGAAAGCGCTCCCGCGGGAGCGCGATCCCCGCCGCCACCACCGCCCGCAGCGCCTCGCGTTGCAGCGCGACGAGCTCGGGCGTCTTGACCACTTCGGCGGCCAGCAGCTTGATCCGCCGCCCGCCGAATGTTGCCAGCCCCGTCAGCGCCAGCGTCACCGCCGGCAGCGCCCGGTCCCCGAGCGCCAGGTGCAGCTCGCGCAGCTCGGCCTCGGGCCGGTCGCCGAGGAAGGCCAGCGTCAGGTGCAGGTTATCCTCCGGCACCGCGCGGCCGACCGGTACCGCCTCCTGCACCGCGATCAGCGGCGGCAGGAGCGGTTCCGGGATCGGCAGGGCCAGAAAGCACCGCATCTCCCTCCCTCTTCGTGATGTCTCAGCCGCGCCGGGCGCGGGTCACGCCAGCCACCGCTTGCGGCGGCGGTAGGAGCGCACGTCGCGGAACGACTTGCGGCCCTCGTCGGACATGCCGAGATAGAATTCCTTCACATCCGGGTTCTCGCGCAGGTCGGCGGCGGGGCCGTCCATCACCACGCGGCCGTTCTCGAGGATGTAGCCGTAATGGGCGAAGCGCAGCGCCACGTTGGTGTTCTGCTCGGCCAGCAGGAACGACACGCCCTCGCCCTCGTTGACCGCCTTCACGATGCCGAAGATCTGCTCCACCAGCTGCGGCGCGAGCCCCATCGACGGCTCGTCGAGCAGGATGGTCTCGGGGCGCGACATCAGCGCCCGGCCAATGGCGCACATCTGCTGCTCGCCGCCCGAGGTATAGCCTGCCTGCGACTTGCGGCGCTCCTTGAGGCGCGGGAAGTAGTCATAGACCATCTGCAGGTCGGCCTCGACCGCGCCCTTGCCGTCCTTGCGGGTGAAGGCGCCGGTCATCAGGTTTTCCTCGACGGTGAGGTGCTCGAAGCAGTGCCGCCCTTCCATCACCTGGATGACGCCCTTCTTCACCAGCGCCGCCGGATCGAGATCCTGCACCCGCTCGCCGCGGTAGCTGATCGTGCCCTTGGTGACCTCGCCGCGCTCGGAATGCAGCAGGTTCGAGATCGCCTTGAGCGTCGTGGTCTTGCCCGCCCCGTTGCCGCCGAGCAGCGCCGTGATGCCGCCCTTGGGCACCGAGAGCGACACCCCCTTCAGCACGAGGATCACGTGGTTGTAGATCACCTCGATGTTGTTGACCTCGAGCAGGGTCTCGCGCGTCTGACCGGCGTCCAGCATGTCATGTCTCTCCAGTGTCGGTGTGTCGGGCGGCGAGCGTGCCGCCGCCAGACGGGTCAGGTTCGGTGTGTCCGGCGGCAACGGAAGGCCGCCGCCGGACGGGTGCGGATCACATCTCGCAGTCTTCGTTGACCGGCCAGGGCGCGTTGGCCTCGGCGTATTCCTTGGCCTTGGCCATCTCGAGCTCCGAGATCGCCTCGCTGTCGGGCATGATCAGGTCGGACGCCTTGACGAACTTCGCGCCGTCCCACTCGAGGATCCAGCCGCCGGAGTGGCCGGTGTGGTTCGAGCAGGAGGTCGAGAACGGCGGCACCATGCCGGTCATGCCGAGCTCTTCGAGCCGCTCCTCGGTGAAGTTGAGGTTCTCGAGGCCCCAGCGCAGGTCGGCGGGCGAGATCTCGGCCTTGCCGGTATGCTCCTGCGCCACCGCGATGCCCTCGGCGAGGATCGCCGAGATCACCAGGCCGCGCGAGTAGAAGACGCCCTGCATCTCTTCCTCGTTGGACTGGCTCTTTCCGGCATCGACCACGTGCTGCTTCACGTCGGCCATGACCGGCGCGTCCGGGTTCGGGAACGACCAGCTGACCGACTTGTAGCCCTTGCCGGCATCGCCGACGATCTTGAGGTCGGCATCATGACCGGACCACCAGACGCCGAGCATGTTTTCCATCGGGAACTTGGTCTTCACGGCCTCGGTGATGGCGCCGGCGTTCATCGCGCCCCAGCCCCACATGATGACGTAATCGGGGCGTTCGCGGCGGATCTGCAGCCACTGCGCCGACTGGTTCTGCATCTCCTTGAGACCGACCGGGATCGGCAGCAGCTCGAAGCCCTGCGCCTCGGCCTTCTGCTCGAGATAGGGCAGCGGCTCCTTGCCGAACGGGTGGTCGAGATGCAGGAAGGCAATCTTCTTGCCGCTCAGGTCGCCCTGATCCTGCAGGAACTTGAGGATGATCGAGGCGCCGTCCCAGTAGCTCAGGGGCGTATTGAAGGCCCACTGGAACACCTTGCCGTCGGCCATCGGCGAGAAGCCGTAGCCCGGGGCGAGGATCGGGATCTCGTCGACGTTGGACTTGGGCAGCACCTGCAGGGTGATGCCGGTCGACCACGGCTGGGTCACGATGGCCTTGCCCTTGGTCTTCTCGTAGCACTCCACGCCCTTCTCGGTGGAATAGCCGGTCTCGCATTCGTCGAAGTCGACCATGACGCCGCCGATGCCGCCGTCGCGGGCATTGAGCATGTTCATGTAATCGGCCTGACCGTTCATCAGCGGAATGCCGGTGGCCGCGAAGGGGCCGGTCCGGTAGGCGAGGTTCGGGGTGTAGAGCCCCTCGGCCAGCGCGCTGGTGCCCATGAGCGCGCCCAGTGCCGCGGCCGCTGCGATCCTCGTGAAAGTCTTCATCGTCAAAGTCTCCTCCCTTTTATTCGATGATCTTGCGCCGGCCCGCCCGTCAGTGCGGGAAGGGCCAGATGATGAGCTTCTCCCGGATCAGCGCCCAGAGCCGTGCAAGGCCATGCGGTTCGATGATCAGGAAGAAGATGATGAGCGAGCCCACGATCATGATGTTCAGGTGCTCGACGGTGGCCGAGCTGATCGGGATGCCCAGCGCCTCGGGCAGCGTGTTGAGCACCACCGGCAGACCCACGATCAGGATCGCGCCAAGGTAGTTGCCGAGCACAGAGCCGAGCCCGCCGATGATGGCGATGAACAGGATGCGGAAGCTCAGCGGGATATCGAAGAGGTTGGGCTCTGCCGCGCCGCGCCACATGAAGACGAAGAGCGCCCCGGAGACACCCACCACGTAGGACGACACGGCAAAGGCGGTGAGCTTGGAGCGCATCAGGTTGATGCCGATGAGCTCGGCGGCGATGTCCATGTCGCGCGTTGCCTTCCACGTCCGGCCCAGGTTGCCGCGGGTGAGGTTGATGCAGAGCAGGGTCATCAGCGTGACGATGGCGAGCACCACGTAATACTGCGTCACCGACGAGGCCTGCGGGCCCGCAACGTAGACGCCGAACATCTCGAGGTTGGGCACCTGGATCGCGCCCGAGGCGTTGTAGTTGTAGAGCCAGCCCCATTTCTCGAAGAGCCAGACAAGGAAGAACTGTGCCGCCAGCGTCGCGATGGCGAGGTAGAAGCCCTTGATACGCAGGCTGGGAATGCCGAAGGCCACGCCCACCCCGGCGCTGAACACGCCCGAGAACAGGATCGCCACCACCGGGTTCAGCCACGGCATCAGCGTCACCAGCTTGTAGCAGGCATAGGCGCCTACCCCCATGAAGGCCGCGGTGCCAAGCGAGAGCTGACCCGCGTAGCCGGTGAGGATGTTGAGGCCGAGGGCAGCGAGCGAATAGATCAGGATCGGGATCAGCAGCGTCTGGTAGGCGAACTCGCTCGCCATCAGCGGGAAGATCACCCAGGCGAAGGCGAGGATGACGGCGAGCAGAAACGCGTCCTGCCGCACCGGAAACAGCGCCTGATCGGCCTGGTAGCTGGTCTTGAATTGTCCGGCCGTGCGATAGAGCATCCCGGGTCCTCTCCCTTGTTGTCAGGCCGCAGGGGCCCCGTGCGGTCGGAAGATCCGCCGCAAAATCCGTCGTTTCCAGAGCCGCGTGTCGCGGTGTCAGAGACTGCCTTCGTGCAGCCGCAGATCCTCGTCCGGGTAGGCCCGCTTGGGCGCCGGGGCATAGCCCGTCACCTCGGTGTGCCGCACCAGCCAGAACCACGCCCAGAGCCCGAGCCCGCCGCCGATGGCCGCCAGGATCACCGCGGTGACCATCTGCCCGCCGGCACCGCTGTCGGCGGTGAGCGCGAGGTACCCGAAGGCCCAGAACCCGGCCCAGGCTGTGACGTTGAGGATCGCGATCAGCTTCGCCATCTCGTCTTCTCCCTTTCAGCGGTGCCGCCGGCTCTCCTTTCCGGCGCCACCCACCTTTCTCCTCGGAGCCTTGAAAGGGGCTCCACCCTTTTTCGGTGATCCGGTCGCGCATCGCGCCCCTCTCACCTGTCCGTTGCCCGAAGGCTTGCCGGGGCTCCGCCCTCTGGCGCATCAGACCCTCCCCCGGAGGCTCTGCCGCACCAGAGGCGCGGACCGGCGCTAGACCCTTTCGATGATGCGTTCCCCGAACAGCCCCTGCGGGCGGAACAGCAGCACGATCAGCGCGAGCACGAAGGCGAACCAGGTCTCGGTATTGCCCCCGAGCAGCGGCTGGCCCCAGTAGATCTCGAACAGCTTCTCGAGCATCCCGATCATCAGGCCACCCACGATGGCCCCGGTGATCGATTCGAGTCCACCCAGCATCAGCACCGGCAGGGCCTTGTAGGCGATCACCTCGAGGGCAAAGCTGACGCCTGCCCGCGCACCCCAGGCGATGCCGGTGACCAGCGCGATGATGCCTGCGATGAACCACACGAGCACCCAGATCTGCTGCAGCGAGATGCCCACCGACAGCGCCGCCTGGTGATCGTCGCCCAGCGCCCGGATCGCCCGGCCCATGCGGGTCTTGTTGAGGAAGGCCAGGAGCGCCACCACCAGCAGTGCTGCCACGATGACCGCGGTGATGTCCTTCTGCTCGAGGATCAGCAGACCGCCCCAGGGCTCGAGCACCACGCTGTCCGTGGGGATGCCCAGCTCCTCGGTGATCATCACCTTGTTCTCGCCGCCAAAGATGATCTCTCCGAGGCCGATCAGGAACAGGGTGATGCCGATGGTCGCCATGAACAGGATGATGTCGGGCTGGCCCACCAGCGGGCGCAGCACCACCCGCTCGATGGTGACGGCAAGGCCGAACATCACCGCCAGCGTCAGCAGCACGCAGATCCACGCCGGCACGCCCATCGCGTGCAGCCCGACAAGGGTCAGCGCGGCGAACACCACCATGATGCCCTGCGCGAAGTTGAAGATCCGACTCGAGCGGAAGATCAGCACGAAGCCGAGCGCGATCAGCGCGTAGAGGATGCCCGAGACCAGACCTTCCCACAGCACCTGCAGCAGGAAATCGGGCGCCGTGAACATGTCGACGAAGGGCTTTATGAAGATATCGTTCAGCATGGGTCAGAACTGCTCACATTCCTGTTGATCCGAAGGGTAGCTTTCGAGGTTCACCCGGTAGGCGACGGCGGTGATGTAGCGGGCCTGCGTCTCGTCGCAGCGCAGCATCCGCAGCCTGAAATTCGGCGCGTCCTGATCGCGGAACCCCTCGGCATGGGCCCAGTCCGAGATCTCGGCCAGCGCGGTCTCGAAGCGCTCCGGCTCGGCATCCCGCCAGCCCAGCGAGCAGGTATAGCCGACGCCCAGATCCTCGCCGAAGTCGATGCCCTCGAATCTCACCGAGGCGCGGGGCCCGACCTCCTCGAGCGCCATCTTGAAGCTCATCTTGTTGCTCCCGGTCTTCATCTCGACCGGTCCGAGCCCGCGCAGCGTGTCGGGCACGCCCGCCTCCATCGAGGCGAGGCAGCGCTGGGTGAGGTCGAGCCAGGGCATCTCTGCCGCAGCCGCTCCCCCCGCCGACGCCAGCCCGATCGCCAGAGCCCGCGCCATCAATGCGCCACCCCGAGATAGGCATCGATGACGTCCTGGTTCTGGCGCACCTCGTCGGGCGGGCCATCGCCGATCTTCTTGCCGTAATCCATCACCACAACGCGGTCCGACAGGTCCATGACAACCCCCATATCGTGTTCGATCAGGCAGATGGTCGTCCCGAACTCGTCATTCACGTCAAGGATGAAGCGGGACATGTCCTCCTTCTCCTCGACGTTCATGCCCGCCATCGGTTCATCCAGAAGCAGAATGCTCGGTTCCGCGGCAAGCGCACGCGCGAGTTCCACGCGCTTCTTCAGGCCGTAGGGCAAGCGCCCGACCGGCGTCTTGCGGATCGACTGGATCTCGAGAAAGTCGATCACCTTCTCGACCACCTCGCGGTTGGCGATCTCCTCGTCGCGGGCCTTGCCCCACCACAGCGCCTGGCTCGCGATGCCGGCCTTCATGTGGGTGAGCCGCCCGGTCATCACGTTGTCGAGCACCGACATACCCTCGAAGAGCGCGATGTTCTGGAAGGTGCGGGCCACGCCCATGCGCGCCACCTCGTAGGGCTTCATCGGCGGGCGCTTCGAGCCCTTGTACCAGAGCTCGCCTTCGGAAGGCGTGTAGAAGCCCGAGATGATGTTGAGCATCGACGACTTGCCGGCGCCGTTGGGGCCGATGATGGCCCGGATCTCGCCCTCGCGGATGTCGAAGGAGATGTCCTTGATCGCCACCACGCCGCCGAAGCGCAGGGTGATGTTGCGAAGCTCCATCAGCACCCCGCCGATCTGCCGCCCGTCCGCGGTCACGTAGCCTTCGCTGTCCTTCACGGCCGCCTGCCTTTCGTCATTCGTCCAGTGTGTCTGTTCGGTCCCGTCCATCATGCCCGGCCCTCCCCGGGGCTCCGGCGCCCGGTGGGATGGCGGGCGGGGCGATTTGCGCAGCAAGAGCGCCGTCCAGCCGTCCCGGTCATTCCGCCGCCATCGCGCGCGGCGCCGCCGGCACCGTCTTCGCGTCCATGATGGCGAGCGTGGCCTTGATCTTGCCCTTGCGCCCGTCCTCGTAGGTCACTTCCGTCTCGGTGTAGATGCTGTCCGAGCCGTCGTAGAGCGCCGTCACCAGGTCGTGGAACTTCTCGGCGATGATCTTGCGCCGCACCTTGCGGGTGCGGGTCAGCTCGCCATCGTCGGCGTCGAGCTCCTTGTGCAGCACCAGGAAGCGGTGGATCTGGCAGCCCGACAGCATCTCGTCCTCGGCGACGCTGGCATTGACCTCCTCGACATGGCCCCGGATCGTCTCGAGCACCTGGGGGTGCCCGGCCAGCTCCTGGTAGGAGGCATAGGCGATGTTGTTGCGCTCGGCCCAGTTGCCGACCGCGGTCAGGTCGATGTTGATGAAGGCGGTGCAGCGGTCCCTGCCCGCCCCGAAGACCACCGCCTCGAGGATGTTGGGGAAGAACTTGAGCTTGTTCTCGACATACTTGGGCGCGAAGAGCGCGCCGTCGGCCATCTTGCCCACGTCCTTGGCGCGGTCGATGATGCGCAGGTGGCCGGTGCCTTCCTCGAAGAAGCCCGCGTCGCCGGTGGCGACCCAGCCCTCGGGATCCTTGGTGTCGGCGGTGCTCTCGGCGTTCTTGTAGTATTCCACGAACACGCCGGGCGAGCGGTAGAACACCTCGCCATTCTCGGCGATGCGGATCTCGACCCCGGGCGAGGGCACGCCCACGGTGTCGGGCCGCACCTCGTTGTCGGGCTGCTGGGTGATGAAGACCGAGGCCTCGGTCTGGCCGTAGAGCTGCTTGAGGTTGATGCCGAGCGCCCGGTAGAAATCGAAGATCTCCGGCCCGATCGCCTCGCCGGCGGTGTAGCCCACGCGCACGTTGGAAAAGCCCAGCGCGTTTTTCAGCGGCCCGTAGACCATCGCCGAGCCCAGCGCGTATTTCAGCCGGTCCAGCATTCCGACCGGCTTGCCGTCGAGGATCTTCGGCCCGACCTCGCGGGCATGGGCCATGAAGTGGTGGAACATCTTCCGCTTCATCGCGCCCGCGTCTTCCATGCGGATCATGATCTGGGTGAGCTGGGTCTCGAACACCCGCGGCGGCGCGAAATAGTAGGACGGCGCGATCTCGCGCAGGTCCGTCATCATGGTCTCGGCGCTCTCGGGGCAGTTGACGCAGAAGCCGGTCCAGTAGGCCTGCCCGATCGAGAAGATGAAATCGCCGACCCAAGCCATCGGCAGGTAGGCAAGCACCTCCTCGCCCGGCCCCAGCTTGTCGAACTCGGCGGAGTTCTTGGCGGTCTCGATGATGTTGCGGTTCGACAGCACCACGCCCTTGGGCTTGCCGGTGGTGCCGGAGGTGTAGAGCATCACGCAGGTGTCGTCGTAGCCCAAGGACTCGCGGCGCGCGGTCAGCTCGCCGATGAACTCGTCATAGGCGGCCCGGCCCTGGTTCTGGATGTGCGAATATTCGTGCAGCCGGCGGTGATCGTATTTCCGCATGCCGCGCGGATCGACATAGATCATGTGCTCGAACTGGTGCAGGTCGTCCTGGATGTCGATGACCTTGTCGACCTGCTCCTGGTCGGCGGCGATGACGAAGCGGGCGCCGCAATGCTGGAGCGCGTATTCCATCTCTTCCGCCGCCGCGTCCTGGTAAAGCGGCACCGGCACCGCGCCGCACATCTGCGCTGCGACCATCGACCAGTAGAGCGTCGGACGGTTGCGGCCGATCACCGCGACATGGTCGCCGCGCTCGACGCCGAGATTGAGCAGGCCAAGTGCGAAGGCCTCGATCTCGGCCTCGGCCTCGGACCAGCTCCAGGTCTGCCAGATGCCGAACTCCTTCTCGCGATAGGCCGGGCGGCCCGCGAAACGGGTGGCGTTGCGCTGCAACAGAGCCGGAATCGAGCGCAGACCTTCCGCGCCCTCGGACATGTAAGCCAAGTTGTCTCCTCCCAATGCGCCCGGCTCCTCTTCCGGGCGGTGACCCCGTCTTTGCGAAGTCCGACGCGTCTCCCGCGCGTCCGGCCTCATTAAGGGTCAGGGCGAGGCTGATGGTCAATCTTTTCGTGATGATTTCCGGAATCTTACGAATTGTAACAGGTGGGGAAGAGGGGCGTGACATCGGCTTGGCGCGGTCGGCCCGGCGTTGCACCTGGGGACGGGGTCGCAGGGGGCGCTGCCCCCTCTGCGGCAGAGCCGCATTCACCCCCGAGGTATTTTTGAACCAGAGAAGACAAAGGGGCGCATGCGGGGGACGTTGCGTCGGTTCGGCTTTTGCGAGGGCGCGGGGAGTGCTAGCCATGAGCGCGGGAGGCGGGAGGCGTCATGAGCAAGGATGCACTGACACAGGCGGGGCTGAACCTGATCCAGCAGGCGCTGTCGATCTATGACAGCGAGTTGCGGCTGGCGGTGTGCAACCGCCGCTTCGCCGAAATGTTCGACCTGCCGAAGCGGCTCACCGACGAAGGCGCGCGGTTCGAGGACACCATCCGGCATCTCGTCGAGCGCGGCGAGTACGGTCAGGTGGAGGATGTCGAGGGCTTCATCGCGCTGCGGGTGCAGCAGGCCCGCGCCTTCGAGCCGCATTACATGGAGCGCACCCGCGCCAACGGGCGCACCATCTCGGTCGAGGGCTCGCCTCTGCCGCAGGGCGGCTGGGTGACGGTCTATACCGACATCACCGGCATGAAGCGGCAGGAGCAGCTCCTGCGCACCCGCTCGGAGCTGCTCTCGGAGGAGGTGCTGCGGCGCTCGGAGGAGGTCTCGGCCAGCAACCGCGAGCTCGAGGCCACCAACGCCGCCCTACAGGAGGCGCGGCGCGAGCTCACCGAGATCGAGGCCCGCACCCGGCTTACCACCGAGATGATGCCGGCGCACCTGGCGCGGGTCGATGCTGCCGGGCGCTACACCTTCTCCAACCGGCGGCTGTCCTCGGTGATGCCGGGGCGGCCCTCGGAGATCCTAGGTCTGCACGTGTCGGAGGCGCTGGGGCCGGCCTACGAGAAGGTGCGGCCGCATCTCGAGCGCGCGCTCGGCGGGGCGCAGAGCATCTTCGAGTTCACCGACGAGGGCTCGTCGCGGCGCATCCGGGCGGTCTTCACCCCCGATCCCAGTGAGGCCGGCGTATATATCCTGAGCCACGACGTCACCGAAGAGACCCAGGCGCGGGCAGCGCTGCAGCAGACCAAGCGGCGCGAGCTGGCGGCGCAGCTGACCTCGGGGCTGGCGCATGATTTCTCCAACCTGCTGACCATCATCCTCGGCATGCAGGCCAAGCTTGCGCGCCTGGTCGAGGGCGACGAGGCCGAAGAGCTCATCACCGCCACCCTGCAGGCGGCGCGGCGCGGCGGCGACCTGCTCAACCGCATCGCCGACATCACCAGCCACCGCGCCTGGCGGCCCGAGCCGGTGGCGCTGGCGCGTTTCCTGCGCGATCTCGAGACGCTGGCGCGGCCGTCCCTGCCCGAGGCGCTTTCGCTTCGCATCGAGCGTCAGGCCGAAGGGGCCTTCCTGATCGATCCGGGGATGCTGCAGGACGCGGCGCTGAACCTGGTGCTGAACGCCGCCGACGCCTGCGGCGGGGCGGGCGAGATCCTCGTCACCGCGCGCACCGTGCAGGACACCTGGCTCGAGCTTGCGGTGGCCGACAGCGGCCCGGGCTTCAGCCCCGAGGCGCTGGCGCATGGGCTCGACCCGTTCTTCACCACCAAGGGTGGCGAGGGCTCGGGGCTGGGGCTTGCGATGGTCTATGACATGGTCAAACTGGCGGGCGGCGAGGTGAAGCTCGGCAACGGCGCGCGCGGCGCCTGCGTGACCCTGCGCCTGCCGCTGCGCCGGCCCGAGACCCAGCCCACGGCCGGGCTGGCGCTGCTGGTCGAGGACAGCCCCGAGCTGCGTGCGCAGGTGCGCGAGATGCTGACCGGGATCGGCCACAGCGTGGTCGAGGCGAGCTCGGTGGAGGAGGCCTGCGCGCTGGCCGAGGGGCTGGAGATCGACCTCGTGCTGTCGGACATCTCGCTCGAGGGAGCGCTGCCGGGCAGCGCCTTGCCCGCGCTGCTGCCGGAGCTGCCTGTGCGGCTGATGACCTCGCTGCCGCCCGACCACCCGCTGCACGTTGAGGCGCGCAAGGCGGCGCCGGTCCTGGCCAAGCCTTTCTCGGCAGACGAGCTGCGCGCCTTTCTCGGCCACCGGAGGGATGCCGCATGAGCGCGCCTCTGGTCTTCATCCTCGACGACGAGCCGGCGATCCGCACCATCCTGTCGGAGGCGCTGACCGAGGCCGGGTTCCGCACCCTCAGCTTTGCCCGCGCCACCGAGTTCGAGGCGGCGCTGAAGCGGGCGACGCCGGATGTCTGCCTCGTCGATCTCGGCCTGCCGGATCGCGACGGGCTGACGCTGGTGCACCGGCTGGCGCTGGAACAGGGGGCGACGGTGATCATCATCTCGGGCCGTGCGCAGGTGCAGGACCGGGTGACCGGGCTCGAGCTCGGGGCCGACGACTACATCATCAAGCCCTTCGATCCGGCCGAGGTGGTGGCGCGCATCCGCGCCCGGCTGCGCGGCCCGCGCGCCGCCCCGCGCCAGAGCGACAGCGCGCGGTTCAACGGCTGGACGGCGCATTTCGACCGCTACGCGCTGGAGGACGATGCCGGTGGCGAGACGCCGTTCTCCCATGCCGAGGGCGAGGTGCTGCGGCTGTTCCTCGACAGCCCCAAGCGGCTGATCACCCGGGCGCAGATGCAGGAGAGCCTCGGCGGCGCGGCGGGCGAGAGCTTTGACCGGGCGATGGACGTGCGGATCTCTCGGCTGCGCACCAAGCTGCGGGAGGATCCGAAGAACCCGCGGCTGATCAAGACGATCTACGGCGCGGGCTACATCTTCCTGGGAGACGTGGAGTGGGTCTGAGCCGGTGACGCCGGCCCCCCTGGGGCGCGGCGACGCTCAAGGCACCGCCGTCACGCCAGCGCCGGGTGACGCGCACGGGCGCGGGCCAGACGTACCCGGCCGGACGAATCGCCCCGCGAAGCGCTCATCCCCCGGTCGCCGTCCCTGCCGCCGACGCAACGCCGGACCGATCAGCCCCCGACCCGGTTCGGAATCTCCTCGCCGGCGAAGAAGGCCCGCAGGTTCTCCACCGCCATCCGACCCATGTCCTCGCGCACTTCCAGTGTCGATGTTCCCAGGTGAGGCAGCAGCACCACGTTGTCGAGCGCCCTCAGAGCCTCGGGCACCTTCGGTTCGAACTCGTAGACATCGAGCCCGGCCCCGCCGATCTGCCGCGCCTCCAGCGCCGCGATCAGCGCCGCCTCGTCGACGATGTCGCCGCGGGCGATGTTGACCAGATGCGCCGTGGGCTTCATCGCCGCCAGAACGCCGGCATCGACCATGTGGTGGGTCTCCGGCCTCGCCGGGACAGAGACGACCAGCACGTCGACCTCGGCCGCCAGCGCCTCGGGCGAGCCGTAGCGCTCAGCCGGGAAGTCGAGGCTCTTCTCGGAGCGCGAGGCATAGGCCACCGACATGCCAAAGCCGAAATGGCAGCGTCGCGCGATGGCCTGGCCGATGCGGCCCATGCCGAGGATGCCGACGCGCTTGCCGCTCATGTGCAGCCCCAGCATCTGCACCGGGTGCCAGCCTTCCCACTGGCCCGACCGCACCAGCCGCTCGCCCTCGGCGGCGCGGCGGCAGGTCATCAGCATCAGGGTCATGGCGATGTCGGCGGTGGCGTCGGTGACGGCGCCGGGTGTGTTGGTCACGGTGATCCCGGCCGCCTTGGCGGCGGCCACGTCGATATGGTTGAAGCCCACGCCGAAATTGGCGAGGATCTTCGCCCGCGGCGCGCCCGCCTGTTCAAAGACCTCTCCCGAGAAGCCGTCGCCCAGCGTCACCAGAACGCCGTCATAGCTCGTCAGAGCGTCGCGCATCTCGTCGCGGCTTAGCGGGTAAGGGCTGTCGCGATAGGTGACATCAAAAAGGGCGCGGGCCTCGGCGACCACGCTCTCGGGCAGGTTGCGACCGATCAGAACCTTGTTCAATGCAGCCGTGCCCCGAGGGGCACCTCCCTGTCGGGACCGGCCAGCACCACCGCGCCGGCCTTGTCCATGAAGCCCAGCGTCAGACATTGCGACATGAACGGTCCGATCTGGCGCGGCGGGAAGTTCACCACCGCCATCACCTGGCGTCCGACCAGCGCCTCGGGGGTGTAATGCTCGGTGATCTGCGCCGAGCTCTTCTTCTCGCCGATCTCGGGGCCGAAATCGATCCAGAGCTTGATTGCCGGCTTGCGCGCTTCGGGGAAGGGTTCGGCCCGCATCACCTTGCCGACGCGGATGTCGACCTCGAGGAAATCGTCGTAGCTGATCTCAGCCATTGGCCAGCTCCCGCGAGCGATCCGCTGCGGCGGCCACGGTGGCCTTCACCAGCGGCGGCAGGCCGGCCTGCGCGTCCATCAACACCTCGAGCCCGGCCTGCGTGGTGCCGTTGGGAGAGGTCACGTTGCGGCGCAGCTGGGCGGGATCCTCTTCGGCCTGCATGGCCAGCGCGCCGGCCCCGGCGACGGTGGCCTTGGCGAGCTGCATGGCAAGCTCGGGGGCCAACCCCTGCGCCTCGCCGGCGGCGGCGAGACATTCGATCATGTGAAACACGTAGGCCGGCCCGGAGCCGCTGACCCCGGTGACCGCGTCCATCTGCACCTCGCCTTCGAGCCGCACCACATCGCCCACCGCCGAGAGCAGCTCCTCGGCCTGCGCCAGCTGCCCTTCTGAGGCATGCGCGTTGCCGATGATCGCGGTGATCCCCTGCCCCACCGCGGCGGGCGTGTTGGGCATGGCGCGGATGATCGGGGTCTCAACGCCGAGCGCAGCCTCGTAGCTGGCAATCGTGACACCGGCAGCGACGGACAGGAACAGCGTGGTGCCGTTGCCCAGCGGCTGCAGCACCGGCAGCGCCTCGGCCATGATCTGCGGCTTCACCGCCACCAGCACGATGGCCGGATCGGCAGGGAGCCCGGCGTTGAGGTTCACGCCCTGCGCCTCGAGCCACTCCGATGGCCGCGGGTCCATGACCCAAACCGAGGCCGCGGGCAGCCCGCGCTTCAGCCAGCCCTCGAGCATCGCCGAGCCCATTTTGCCGCAACCCAGCAGGACCAGCCCGCGGCGCGCGATTTCACCGTTTTCCATCTTCGTCGCTCTCCCGTTCTCGGCGCCAATCTGTCGCGAGCCGCTGCCGGTTGCAAGCAGGCGGAACCTCGACGCAGGTGCGATGTGCGGACAGATCGCCTGGCAACGAGGGCGTGAGGGGGCGCTGCCCCCTCTTGGCCTGCGGCCAATTCACCCCCGAGGTATTTTTGAACCAAAGAAGCCAGGGGACCTGCGCCCCGCTTTTCTCTTCGTCGAAAATACTCCCCCCGGAGGCAGGCCGGGAGGTGCCTGTAGCGGGCTCACGGGCATGGGCCTGACGCTGCCACGGCGACGGCGAAGACGCCCGCAAGGGCGGAGGAGCGGCGCCGGACGTTGCCGATCGGCGCCGCCGGGGTCATTGCACCATGATCGAGCTGGGCGGAGCGCCTTCGTTCAGCCATATCTCCAGCGGTGTCATCGGGTCGAGCGCCGACGCGTTGATCCCGCCGGGCCCGGGCAGGATGCCGCAATGGTCGAGACCCGGCACCATGAACAGCGCCACGTTCTCCTTCAGCGCCTCCTCGGAGCCGGCGAGGCTGGCCGCCTTCTCGTACCAGTCCACCGTCTTGTAGGGCGTGACGATGGCATCCGCCCAGCCGTGCCAGACGATCATCTTGCCCCCCGCCGCGCGAAAGGCCGAGAGATCCGGGCTGTCGCCGTTATAGACCTCGGCCATCGCCGCGAGGCGCGCGGGGTCCGTGTCGAAGTCGAAATCCGCCGGCGTCCAGTCCGGGCCGGGATCGGTGGGAAACGCCATGTAGCGGCCGAAATCGGTGTTGAAGGCCGGCACCAGCCGGCCCGCGCCCTTGTCGTTGCCGGTGAGCCAGAGCCACCAGAACGGCTCGGACCCCTCAGGGATCCCGCCCGGGTAGAGCTGCGTGCCGTCCGCACTCTGCGGCCCCTGCCGCCACTTGGCGAGCGTGGCGCTTTCCTCCTCGCTCAGGCAGGACGGCGTGTCTTCTGCCTCGCAGGCCAGCGCAGAGAGATCGATCTCGCAGGCGCGGGGATCGGCGATCAGACCGTCCTCGCTGCCGTCCACCCCGTCGCATTGCGACATCACCGCCTCGCCGATCAGCGTGGCCTCGCCCGGGCCGAGGATCTGGCTTCCGTCCTCGGCGGTGTTTGCCTGCGTCAGCCACGCCATCTTGGTGGCCACCAGCCCGGTATAATCCATCGCCGGGGCACCGGAGATAATGCCGTCGAACATCTCGGGGAAGCGCTGCGCCGCCACATGCGCCATGCGCCCGCCGGTGGAACAGCCCTTGAAGATCGCCTGCTCAGACGCTCCTTCATAGAACGCGCCAATCAGCGCCTGGGCCACGCGATGGGTCTCGCCGATCGAGCGCCAGCCCCAGTCGCGCTCGGCATTGGGGTTGTTCATCGCCCAGCTGCCATCGGTGACCGAAAGCCCGTGATGGCCGCTGTCGGAGGTCGCCGTGGCGTAGCCGCGCTCGAGCCCGGGCTTCATCGCATTGACCCAGCCGCCGCCGGCATCGGCGCGGCCGAGAATGCCGCAGAGCCCGCCGCAGCCCGACTGGTAATACTTGCCGTTCCAGCCCTCCATCGGCAGCCGCACCTCGATCGAGATCGCCGGGCGCGCGGTGGCCCGGATTTCACAATAGGCCGGCAGCGTGTCGGCGGCGGGCATCACCCGAGCCGAGGTGACGAAGGCGGCGTCGATCACCGTGTCGCGCAGCGCGCTGCACCGGCTCTCGCTCGCCGCGGGCTGATCCTGCTGGGCTTGCGCCGGAACGGCAGCGGCCATGGCAAGCGCCATGGCCAGTACGAGGTATCTCATGTCTCTCCTCCCAAAGTTGCCCTCGGGAGGAAGGATCGCGTCAAACAGGCGACCCGGCAAGCTCTGACTTCACGTCGCCTTCCGCGCGGCCCAAGATTTTTTTCTTCGAAAAATCTTCCGCGCCTCAGGCCCGGCCGTAGGCCTCGGCGATGGCAATCTGCACCGCCTCGGAGGCGGGCTTGTTGGCCCATGCCACCAGCTGGAACGCCGGGTAGTAGCGCTCGGAGGCCAGCACCGCGGCCGAAATCATCGTGTCGATCTGCTCAGGGCAGGCGCTCTGACCGCCGGCCAGCACGAGGCCGTAGCGATAGACCATCAGCTTGGGCTCGGCCCAGAAGCTGAACGAACCCGCCCAGCACTGATCGTTGACGGTGTTGAGCGCGCAGAAAAGCTCCGGCAGGGTCTCTTCCGGCGGCTCCATCTCGAAGCTGCAGATCAGGCGCAGGGTCTCGTCATAGGGGGACCAGGCGAGGGTGATCGAGTAGGTGCGCCACTGGCCCTCGACGGCCATCGCGATCTGGTCCTCGCCGACGCGGTCGAAATCCCAGTCGTGGTGTTCGGCCAGCGTCTCGACGATGTCGATCGGGTGAATCTCGTCGCTCAGAAACTCTTCGGACAGTGCCATGCGCCACCTCATTTTATTGTAGCGCCGGGGAACGGGCCGCGCCCCAAGCGCTAGCTGACTGCTCTAGGGGCTGGGAGTTGTTTCCCTCCCCTTACCATATATCGTGCCTGTGGCATGCATGAACTGTAAAGCGAAATATTCGAGATGCACGCAATAAGTTGTGGATGGCTCGGGCCCGCGCCCAAGATAAGAGCTGTGGATATGTGGGGCGTTCTGGGGAGGATTTCCGCCCCAAAACGCACAGATCCCTGCGCTGGCGGGACCATTCGGCCGCCGAGCGGTTGCGCCGGATCTGTGGACAGTCAGGAGACGAAATCCTGCCCGTAGCACACCGACAGCACCGCGGGGGCAGCCAGTTCGGAGACCACTTCGAAATGCTGTTCCATCAGCCGCTCGCCGTCGGACTCGATCGCCATCACCCACGTGCCCGGCACCATCTCGTAGGGGTACTCGAAGGTGAAGAGGTTCAGGCTGGCGCGGCCCTCCGAGAGCGGCGAAATCCAGGTCTCGGTGGTGACTCCTTCGGGGCCCATCGGTGGATGGGTGACGAGGATCCTCACGTCACGGTCCCCTGCCCCCGGGCGCAGGGTGAACTTCACCCCGAAGCTGATGCCCGCCCTGGCCGGCACCACGCGGGTGGTCACGTCCATGTCGCGGGTCTGCTCGATGAGGTTGATCGCGCCCATCATCGTGTCCGGCGCCTCGCGGGTGCCCTCCGCCGTGATCTGGCAGATGATGCCGTGGTCGATGATGACCACCGGATCGCGGGCATAGGACGCGCCTTCGGAGGCAGCCCCCATCGGGGCCAGCGCCAGCACGGCGCAGAGGGCAGACATCAGGCGGATCATGGCGATCTCCGGCGGCGAAACGGGATGCCTTCGGCTTACCGCCTGGGACGACCGCCGGAAACCCCGCAGCGCCCGTCGCGGCCCGAAGCGGTGACATTCCGCCAGCCCGGCCGCCTCCCCTGCCCCGCGGACATGCAAACGCCCGCCGCAAGTGCGACGGGCGCTGCAAACCTCGCGAAAGCGGTCAGGCTCAGCCGATGGCGGCGGCCTTCACGTCCTCGTCGATGTAGGGCACGTATTGCTCGAAGTTGTCGGCGAACATCTTCACCAGCTTCGCGGCCTGCGCGTCGAACGCCTCCTTGTCCGACCAGGTGCGGCGCGGGTCGAGCAGAAGCTCGGGCACGCCCTCCACGGCGACCGGAACCTCGAAGCCGAAGTTCGGATCCTTGCGGAACTCGACCTTGCTGAGCGAGCCGTTCAGCGCCGCGTGCAGCAGCGCGCGGGTGGCCTTGATCGGCATGCGGTGGCCGGTGCCGTAGGCGCCGCCGGTCCAGCCGGTGTTGACCAGCCAGCAGGTCGCGCCGTGCTTGGCGATCTTGTCGCGCAGCAGGTTGCCGTACATCTCGGGACGCAGCGGCATGAACGGTGCGCCGAAGCAGGTCGAGAAGGTCGGCTGCGGTTCGGTGATGCCACGCTCGGTGCCGGCGACCTTCGAGGTGAAGCCCGACAGGAAGTGGTACATCGCCTGCGCCGGGGTCAGCCGTGCGATCGGAGGCAGCACGCCGAAGGCGTCGCAGGTCAGCATGATGATGTTCTTCGGGTGGCCGCCCAGCGCGGTGGACGACGCGTTCGAGATGTACTCGAGCGGGTAGGCGCAGCGCATGTTGGCGGTGAGCGAGTCATCGTCGAAGTCGAGCTCGAAGGTCTCTTCGTCGAAGACCATGTTCTCGATCACGGTGCCGAATTTCGAGGTCGTGGCGTAGATCTCGGGCTCGGCCTCGGCAGAGAGGTTGATGGTCTTGGCATAGCAGCCGCCTTCGAAGTTGAAGGTGCCGCGATCCGACCAGCCATGCTCGTCGTCGCCGATCAGCACGCGCTCGGGATCGGCCGAGAGGGTGGTCTTGCCGGTGCCCGACAGACCGAAGAAGATCGCGGTGTCGACCGGGTTGTTCGGCGCGTGGTTGGCCGAGCAGTGCATCGCCATGATGCCCTTGAGCGGCAGCATGTAGTTGAGCAGCGTGAACACCGACTTCTTGTTCTCGCCGGCATATTCGGTGCCGCCGATCAGGATGGTCTTGCGGTCGAAGTTGAGCGCGATGACGGTGTCGGAACGGCAGTTGTGACGCTCGGGATCGGCCTTGAAGGTCGGGCAGTTGATGACGGTGAAATCCGCCATGAACGAGTCGAGCGCGTCACGGTCGGGACGGCGCAGCATGTGGCGGATGAACAGGCCGTGCCAGGCCAGCTCGGTCACCATGCGGACCTTGATCGAGTAGGCCGGGTCGGCGCCGCCGATCAGGTCCTCGACGAAGTACTCGCGGCCCTTCATGTGCTCGAGCATGTCGTTGTAGAGAGTGTCGAACCCCTCGGGCGACATCTCGCGGTTGTTTTCCCACCAGATCTTGTCAGCGACGGAGTCGGTCTTGACCACGTGCTTGTCCTGCGGCGAGCGACCGGTGAACTTGCCGGTGGTGACGTAGAAGGCGCCGCCCTTGCCGAGCGTGCCTTCGCCGCGCTTCAGGGCGGCCTCGATCAGCGCCGGCTCCATAAGATTGTAATAGACATTCCCCAGGCCCTCGATCCCTTGATCTTCAAGCCGGAAATCCGGGTTCACCCGTCCAAATGTCATCTGCCAAGCTCCTGTAGCCGCACCAATCGCGGCGGTCGTCAGTTCAGGGCGGAAAGGTCGTCAAAGCGCCACCGCCCACCGGTGATGACCACCACCGGCAAAAGCTGCTTTAACACGGCGTTTCCGGGTCGGAACAGGACACATGTCAAAGTTAGCGCAACCAAATTTCGTTTAGCGTTAGCAACAGCGGAAGCTTGCTGCGTCCAGACCCGCTGCTGAGACATTTTAGCCATTCCTTATCAATATTCGTCCGGAATAAGGCGGCGAGCGGGCCTGATTCGCAGTTTGGGATTGTTGTAAAGTGCAAAATCCCGCATAGTGGCGAAAAAATCAGGCATTACGAGCAGTACAAGGAAACAATCCTATGTCGAAAATCGCCCTCGTGGACGATGACAGGAACATCCTGACATCGGTTTCCATGACTCTTGAGGCCGAGGGGTTCGAAGTCGAAACCTACAATGACGGCCAGTCCGCGCTGGACGCGTTCAACAAGAAAATGCCCGACATGGCGGTGTTCGACATCAAGATGCCCCGTATGGACGGCATGGATCTGCTGCAGCGCGTGCGCCAGAAATCCAAGATGCCGGTGATTTTCCTCACCTCGAAGGATGACGAGATCGACGAGGTGCTGGGCCTGCGCATGGGCGCCGACGACTACGTCAAGAAGCCGTTCTCGCAGCGCCTGCTGGTCGAACGCATCCGCGCCCTGCTGCGCCGGCAGGAAGCCGTCGCCGGCGAGGTCGTGGGCGAGACCGAAGACACCAAGCTGATGACCCGCGGCTCGCTGACCATGGATCCGCTGCGCCATTCGGTGACCTGGAAGGGGCAGGACGTGTCGCTCACGGTGACCGAATTCCTGCTGCTTCAGGCACTTGCACAGCGTCCGGGCTTCGTGAAGTCGCGCGACCAGCTGATGGACGTTGCCTATGACGACCAAGTCTATGTCGACGACCGCACCATCGACAGCCACATCAAACGCCTGCGCAAGAAGATGCGTTCGGTGGATCCGGATTTCTCCGCCATCGAAACACTGTATGGTATCGGGTATCGTTACAACGAAGAGTAAGACATGGCGCTGGCCGAGAGGATCTCGATGCGCGACGACCAGCCGGGCGAACGGCAGGATGCCGATGTCGTGCTGGGCGATGATTTCGTCGCCCCCGACAGCACGGTAGAGAAAGAGCTGCGCGACAGCCGCGCGCGGCGCAGCCTGTTCTCGCTCAACCGGTCGCCGCTGACCCGCAAAATCATCACGTTCAACCTCATCGCGTTGAACGTGCTGGTGGCGGGCATTCTCTGGCTGAACTCGTCCCGCGACACGCTGGTGGTGCAGCGCGGCAACGCCGTGGCCTCCGAGGCCGAGCTGATCGCCGACGTGATCGAGGCCTGGCTGCCCGAGGGCACGCCCGCCGCGCTCGGCAACGGGGCCGCCACCGACATCAACGGCCTGCTCGAACAGATCGACCTGCGCGCCGGAACCGACCTGCTCGTGTTCGACGCCGGCAACTTCCTCGTCGGCGAGACCAGCGGCTCGCGCGCGCCGCTGATGCCGGTCAACACCCGCGAAGCCAACCGCCCGACGCTGATCTCGGATTTCCTCGATTCGATCTGGCGCGGCGTCGCCGGCATCTTTTCCTATTTCGAAACGTCGCCCGAGCTGTCGCTCGAGGACCGGATGCGACGGATGATCGAAACCGGCGATCCCACCGTGACCCGCGTGCAGGCGGGCAAGGGCCCAGCCGGCGAGAGCCTCTTTGCCGGCTTCTCGCCGATCCGCCAGGGTGACTCGGTCATCGGCACCGTGGCGCTGATGTCGACCGAGGCCGAGATCGACGCCGTGGTCAGCGCCGAGCGCGAGCGCGTGCTGCAGATGTTCGTCATCGCCACGCTGGTCTCGATCGGCCTGAGCCTCGTTCTGGCCTCGACCATCGCCAACCCGATCTCCGATCTTGCCGACGCCGCCGAGATCGGCCGCGACCGCAACAACCGCAGCAAGGGCAGCTCGCGCCGCATCCGCATCCCCGACCTGACCGCGCGCCCCGACGAGATCGGGCGCCTCTCAGGCGCGCTGCGCGGCATGGTCTCGGCGCTCTACGACCGCATCGACAGCAACGAACAGTTCGCCGCCGACGTGGCGCACGAAATCAAGAACCCGCTGGCCAGCCTGCGCTCGGCCATCGGCTCGCTGCGCATCGTCAAGAAGGAAGAGCATCGCGACAAGCTGCTCGACGTGATCGAGCATGACGTGCGCCGCCTCGACCGTCTGGTGAGCGACATCTCCAACGCCTCGCGGCTCGACAGCGAGCTGGTCAAGGAAGAGGAGCAGGAGTTCAACCTGCTCGAGATGATCGGCAACATCACCCAGTTCCTCGGCGAGGATGCCCGCGCCAAGGGGGTCGAGTTCATCACCGACCTGCCCGCAAAGCCGATCAACATCAGCGGCCTCGAACCGCGCCTTGCGCAGGTCTTCGTCAACCTGATCACCAACGCCATCAGCTTCTGTGAGGATGGCGATGCGATCCGCGTCTGGGCGCGGCGCCGCGACAACCGCGTGCTGGTGGTGGTCGAGGATACCGGCCCCGGCATCCCCGAAGAGGCGCTGCAGAAGATCTTCAAGCGCTTCTACTCGCAGCGTCCCGAGAACGATTTCGGCAACAATTCCGGCCTTGGCCTGGCGATCTCGAAACAGATCGTCGAAGCCCATGGCGGCGTGATCTGGGCCGAGAACATCCGCCCGACCGAGGCCGACGTGACCTCCGAGCCGCTCGGCGCGCGCTTCGTGGTCGGCCTTCCGGTCTGATCGTCCGCCACCCATGTCCTCCGACAGCCCCGAGATCCTGCACGCCACCGCGGTGGCGGTCGCAGGGCGCGGGCTGCTGATCCGCGGCGCCTCGGGCACTGGCAAATCCGGGCTCGCGCTCGAGATGATGGCCCGCGGGGCGACGCTGGTCGCGGATGACAGGGTGATCGTCAGCCTGCGGGGCGAAACCCTCTGGCTCGAGGCCCCTGCCCCCCTCACAGGGATGATCGAGGCGCGTGGCATCGGGCTGCTGAACGCCGAGACACACGGCCCGGTCCGGCTCTCCGCGGTGCTCGATCTCGACGAGATCGAGACGGCCCGCTTGCCGCAGCGCCGCGAAACCATGCTGCAAGGGCAAAGAATCTCCTTGCTTCACAAAACCGCGCATCCCTATTTTCCCGCAGCACTGGTGCAATATCTCAAGGGCGGTCGAAGGGAATAGCCGAGGATGCAGGATCAGTCGAAAGGACAGCAGCGCGTCGTGCTGGTCACCGGGCCCTCGGGCGCCGGGCGCTCGACCGCGATCAACGTGCTGGAGGATCTCGGCTATGAGGCGATCGACAACATCCCGCTCAGCCTGATCCCGCGCCTGCTGCTCGACGGCGGCGCCCTGAGCCGCCCCGTGGCACTTGGCGTCGACATCCGCAACCGCGACTTCTCGGTGCAGGGCCTGCTCGACCTGCACCGCCGCCTCACCGCCGAACCGGCGCTCGACGCGCAACTGCTCTATCTCGACTGCAGCGCCGAGGTGCTCTCGCGCCGCTATTCCGAGACCCGCCGCCGCCACCCGATGGCCCCGGATGAAAGCTACACGCAGGGCATCGAACGCGAGCTCGCGCTGCTCGAGGAGGCGCGCAACGCCGCCGACATCCTGATCGACAGCAGCGATCTGTCGCCGCATGACCTGCGCGCCCAGATGGAAGGGCTGTTTGCCGACCAGACCGGGCAGCGGCTGGCGGTGGCGCTGCATTCCTTCTCCTACAAGCGCGGCCTGCCCCAGGGCCTCGACTGGGCCTTCGACTGCCGTTTTCTCGACAACCCGCACTGGCAGCCCGAGCTGCGTGGCCTGACCGGGCTCGACGCCGCGGTGGTCGATTACATCGAAACCGATGCCCGCTTCGCGCCCTTCGTTGACAAGCTCACCGAGCTGGCGCTCTTCGTGCTGCCCGCCTGCAAGGACGAGGGCAAGGCGCACCTGACCTTCGGCATCGGCTGTACCGGCGGGCAACACCGATCCGTTGCCGTGACGGAAAGGGTTGCACGTGCCCTTGCAGAGAAGGGCTGGCAGGTGTCAATTAGACACCGCGAGCTCGAACGTCGCGGACTGACCGCCGCGACCGGCCAGCGCAGGACCATCGGAGGACAGAACGGGTGATCGGCATCGTGATCGTGGCCCATGGCGGACTGGCGAGGGAGTATCTCTCGGCGGTCGAGCACGTGGTGGGCAAACAGCCCGGGATCGTCGCCGTCACCATCGAAGCCGAACATGACCGCGGCGGCAAGCAGGCCGAAATCTGCACCGCTGCCGACGATGTCGATACCGGCGACGGCGTCGTGGTGGTCACCGATCTCTACGGCGGCTCGCCGTCGAACCTGTCGCTGCGGGCCTGCCAGCCCGACAACCGGCGGATTCTCTACGGCATGAACCTGCCGATGCTGATCAAGCTGGCGAAAAGCCGGCAGATGGCGGTGCCGGATGCGGTAAAAGGCGCACTTGAAGCGGGGCGGAAATACATCGACAGCGTCAACGTCAAGCCAGAGACGCTCTGAGCCCAACCGCGAAGATCTTTCCAAGGGAAATTGTTGTTTAATGTCCGAAACCGTGCATCGCGTGCTGAAGATCGTGAACGAAAAGGGGCTGCACGCCCGTGCCTCCGCGAAACTGGTCGAGGTGGTCGAGGGGTTCGATGCGCGCGCCGAGGTCAGCAAGGACGGCATGAGTGCCGGGGGCGACAGCATCATGGGGCTTTTGATGTTGGCAGCTTCAAAAGGAAGCTCTATTGAGGTCGAAACCTCGGGGCCGGATGCGGTCGCGCTGGCCGATGCCATCGAGGCGCTGGTCGCGAACCGGTTCGGAGAAGAGAACTGACCGCCGGAAGGACCTCCCGGCAAAGCAAGACGGAACAGGGCGGGCACATGGTTGAGAGCTATCAGGCCGCGGCCAGTCAAGGCGGTGTCACGCGCCCGCTGAACGCCCCCTACGACAAGCGCAAGCTCAGCTACGCAAACACCTTCACCAACCCGTGGAAGGCCAACACCATCCGCGCGCTGGAATGGGCCACCGGCAAGATCCCCCTGATCCGGCTGGTGCGCCGCGTCGAGCGCGCCGGCATCCCCGACGGGCAGGAATTCTGGCGCCATGCGCTGGGGCATATGCGCATCCGCCTCGACACCCCCGCCGAGCAGATCGCGCGCATCCCCAAGGACGGCCCCGTGGTCGTCGTGGCGAACCACCCGCACGGGCTGGTCGACGGCATGATCCTCGCCGACCTGATTGGCCGGGTGCGCACCGATTACCGCATCCTCACCCGCTCGCTGCTGACCGGGGTGAAGGAAATCGAGGAATTCATGATCCCCGTGCCCTTCCCGCACGAGGAAAGCGCCCGCGAGCAGAGCCTCGAGATGCGCGCCCGGGCGATGGATCACCTCAAGGGCGGCGGCGTGATCGCGCTGTTCCCCTCGGGCGTGGTGGCGGCGTCGCAATCGCTGCTCGGTCCGGCGATCGAGTCGGTCTGGAACCCGTTCACCGCCAAGATGATCCAGCGCTCCGGCGCGACCGTGGTGCCGATCTATTTCCCCGGACAGAACAGCCGCGCCTACCAGATCGCCAACCGGATCTCTCCGACGCTGCGGCAGGGCCTGCTGATCCATGAGGTCATGCATGCCTGCGGCCGCCCGCAAAAGCCGGTGGTCGGCACCCCGATCAGCCCGGACGAGGTCAAGGCGTGGAGCGGCAAGCAGCGCGAATTCGTCGCCTGGCTGCGCGAGATGACGCTGGGCCTGCGCGCAGAGATCTGACGACAGCGACAGAAAATTCGTCCGAATTTTCTGCTCCTCCATCGCCCCCGAGATTTTTCGGACGAAAAGTCTGCACCGCTCAGCGCGTCGGCACCGGCTCCTCGCCGCGATAATCGTAGAACCCGCGCTTGGTCTTGCGGCCGAGCCAGCCCGCTTCGACATATTTGGTCAGCAGCGGACAGGGGCGGTACTTGGTGTCGGCCAGACCGTCATGCAGCACGTTCATGATCGCGAGGCAGGTGTCGAGCCCGATGAAATCGGCAAGTTCCAGAGGCCCCATCGGATGGTTGGCGCCAAGCTTCATCGCCATGTCGATCGAGCGCACGTTGCCGACGCCCTCATAGAGCGTGTAGACCGCCTCGTTGATCATCGGCACCAGGATGCGGTTCACGATGAAGGCCGGGAAATCCTCGGCGCTGGCGGCGGTCTTGCCGAGGTTCTCGACCACCTTGAGGCAGGCCTCGTAGGTCTCCTGATCGGTGGCGATGCCGCGGATCAGCTCGACCAGCTGCATCAGCGGCACCGGGTTCATGAAGTGGAAGCCGAGGAACTTCTCGGGCCGGTCGGTGCGCGAGGCAAGCCGCGTGATCGAGATCGACGAGGTGTTCGAGGTCAGGATGGTGTGCGGCAGCAGATGCGGCGCGAGGCTGTCGAAGATCTTCTGCTTCACCGTCTCCTGCTCGGTCGCGGCCTCGATCACCAGATCGGTCTGCCCGACCTCGGCAATGTCGAGCGTGGCCGAGATCCGCCCCAGCGCGCCGTCGCGATCCTCCTGGGCGATCTTGCCGCGGCTGACCTGGCGATCCATGTTGGCGGCGATCAGGGTCATGGCCTTGTCGAGCGCCTCGGGGCTGACATCCGACAGCCGGACCTCGTAGCCCGCGAGAGCCATCACGTGCGCGATGCCGTTGCCCATCTGGCCCGCACCCACAACACCGATCTTGCTGATATCCATCGCCCATAACCCTTCCGTTTGCGCGCCAAACATAGTCACGCGCCGCGACCCGCCGCAAGCGGGGCGCGGCGGATTTGTCGGGCTTTTTCGCGTTAGCAGAATCTCAACCCCGCTGTCGGAGGCTCCTTCCCGGGTGAGAACGAACCAAGGTGGGAGAGATGACCTTCGCCATGACAGCGCCGGGGGCGCTGGACTATTTTCCGTGCCGCTATGGCCGCTCGCGGGTGCTGTTCCGCGGGCCACGGCGGCCGCTTGAAACGCCCTACATCGCCTTTCTCGGCGGGACCGAGACCTATGGCCGCTTCATCGAGGTACCGTTCCCGGCGCTGGTCGAGCGCGCGCTTGGCGCGACCTGCGTCAATCTCGGGGTCGCCAATGCCGGGCTCGATCTCTACCTGCACGATCCGGGCGTCCTGCACGTGGCCGAGCGCGCCGATCTCTGCGTCATGCAGATCATGGGCGCGCAGAACATGTCGAACCGCTATTACGGCGTGCATCCGCGCCGCAACGACCGCTTCCTGCGCGCCTCGGAGCGGCTTCAGCGGCTTTATCCCGAGGTCGATTTCACCGAGTTTCACTTCAATCGCCACCTGCTCGGGCGCCTGCGCGAGATCTCGGAAGAGCGCTTCGACGAGATCGCCGGCGAGCTGCGGCAGGCCTGGCTGGCGCGGATGAAGCACCTGCTGACCTTGCTCCGGGGGCGCGTCCTGCTGCTCTGGCTGGCCCAGCACCGTCCGCCGGACCGCCCCAGCGCAGCGCTCGACGGCGGGCCGCTGCTCATCGACCGCACCATGCTCGACGCGCTGCGCCCGCGCGCCGCCGGGCTGATCGAGATGCCTCGGAGCGAGGCCGCCCGCCATCCCGGGGCTCCGGGCATGGTGTTCAGCGATTTCGAGGCCAGCGCCGCCGCAGAACTGATGGGTCCGCTGGCGCATGAAGAGACCGCCGCAGCGCTCGGCCCCCTGATCGCCGAATATCTCTCCTGATCCGTCTTTGCCCGGTTTTTCAGCGCCCTGTCCGGGACCTGCGCCACGCGACCGCTTATGCTGCGGTGCGGCGAGCGGACGCAGGTCGGGGGGCGTGGACTAGCACGGCCAGAGACGTATAGCTGTGGGCGGAACCCCTGCCCTGCGCGCCGTCCGCTGGCAGGCCCGTAAACAGCCGGAGCGCTACATGCTGATCGAGAACCGCACCTTCGACGAACTCAAGGTGGGCGACAAGGCGGAGCTGACCCGCCTCATCACTGCCGACGACCTGCTGGTCTATGCCAACGTGTCGGGCAACCACAATCCGCTGCACATCTTCGATCAGGACGGCGATGGCGACGGCCGCCCCGAGGCGATGGCCCCGGGCTCGTTCATCGGCGCCCTGCTCGGCGCGGTGCTGGGCAATGTGCTGCCCGGCGCGGGCACGCTCTACCGCAATCAGACCGCGCAGTTCCACGCCCGGGTCTTCGCCGGCGACGAGCTGGTGATCCGTGTCACCGTGACCGACAAGAACGAGCGCGAGACCACGGTGACGCTGGCCACCGAGGTGCGCCGGCTGACCGACGGTGCGCTGGTGCTGTCGGGCATGGCAGAGGTGCTGACCCCGCGTCGCAAGGTCAGCTACAACAGCCACGACCTGCCCGGGCTGGTGGTGCAGCGTCACCGCCATTTCGAGAAACTGCTCAAGCGCGCCGAACCGCTCGCCGCGCTGAAGACCGCCGTGGTCTGCCCGGAGGAGCCGAATTCGCTCGGCGGCGCGCTCAAGGCCCGCGATCACACGCTGATCGAGCCGATCCTGATCGGCGATCACGACAAGATCGCCGAGGTCGCCTCGGCCATGGGCGTGACCCTCGACGGCGTCGAGATCATTCACGAGCCGCTGCACCGCAACGCCGCCCGCAAGGCGGTAGAGCTGGTCCACGAAGGCCGCGCCGAGGCGATCATGAAGGGCCACCTGCACACCGACATGCTGCTGCGCCCGATCCTCGACAAG
>NZ_JBYNAH010000011.1:28087-38506 GCF_059781815.1 Salipiger sp.
CGCTTCACCCATATCTTCGTGATGGACGTGCCGGGCCAGCCGCACCCGCTGCTGGTCACCGATGCGGCGATCAACATCGCCCCCGATCTCAAGACCAAGGTCGACATCACCCAGAACGCCATCGACCTCGCGATCTCGCTCGGCATCGAGCAGCCCAAGGTCGGCGTGCTCTCGGCCACCGAAACGGTGAACCCCGACATCCCCTCCTCGATCGACGCGGCGCTGCTGTCGAAGATGGCCGATCGCGGCCAGATCACCGGCGGGCTGGTCGAAGGCCCGCTGGCGATGGACAACGCCGTCGATATCGCCGCGGCGCGCACCAAGGGCATCACTTCGGCGGTGGCCGGTCATGCCGAGATCCTCGTGGCGCCGAACCTCGACGCCGGCAACATGCTGGCCAAGCAGCTGACCTATATCTCCCACGCCGAAGCCGCGGGGCTGGTGCTGGGCGCGCGGGTGCCGATCATCCTCAACAGCCGCTCCGACGACGACATGAGCCGCCTCGCCTCCTGCGCGGTGGCGGCGCTGCACCACGCGCGAATGAGCGGCAAGCTGGGCTGAGGCGAGCGCGCCCGGACGGGCTGCGCATCGCGGCGCTGGTTCGGCGCGGGCTCGCTGTCGAGCCCGCGCTTTTTTGGTCCGCCTCGAAGCCTGACACGCGTCGACAAGAGAAAGTCTCGCGATGACGGCCCCATGACGGCCCAGCTCACGCGCGCCATGTCCGCGTCGTTCCGATCAGCCCTCAAGCTCTGTCATCAACTCTTCACTTGCCCGAATCCAGACGTTTCCATAATTCATGAAATATGGAAGCGATACGATTCGAACAGCTCAGCACCCTCAGCCATCCGCAGCGCATGGACCTGTTTCGCCTACTCATGCGGCGCTACCCCGACGCGCTGCCGGCGGGGGAAATCACCGACGTTCTGGGGCTCAAACCCAGCACGGCCTCGGTCTACCTTTCGGCCCTGCGCGAGGCCGGCCTGATCACCCAGACCCGGGTCGGGCGCTCGCTGCTCTACCGGGCCAACATCGCGGCGCTGCGCGGCCTCGTGGGCTTCCTGTTCCACGATTGTTGCCGGGGGCGGCCGGATCTCTGCCCGCCCGAGGCGCTCGCCAGCCTGCAAGGAGGACCAGCCATGTCCGACGGGAAATACAACGTGCTCTTCATCTGCACCGGCAATTCCGCGCGCTCGATCATCGCCGAGACGCTGCTGCGCGAACTCGCAAGCGACCGCTTCAACGCCTTCTCGGCCGGCACCAGGCCCTATTCCGAGCTCAACCCTATCGCGCTCGCCACGCTGCACGACAAGGGCTTCAAGACCGACGGGCTGCGGGCCAAGAACATCTCGGAGTTTCAGGCCGCTGAGGCACCGAAGATGGATTTTGTCTTCACCGTCTGCGACCGCGCGGCAAACGAGGACTGCCCCGCCTGGGCCGGCCAGCCGATCAGCGCCCATTGGGGCCTGCCCGACCCGGTCAAGGCCACCGGCACCGAGGCCGAGAAGAGCCTCGCCTTCCAGCAGGTCTACGGCATGCTCAAGCATCGCCTCTCGGCCTTCACCGCCCTTCCGATCGAGGCGCTCGACCGGATTTCCCTGCAACAGGCAGTCGACAAGATCGGCCAGACCGAGACCGAGGACCTCGCGCAATGACCACTTACGCACTGAACGGGCTTGGCCGCATGGGCAAGCTCGCCCTCCGCCCGCTGCTGGAGAAAGGCGCCAAGATCGCCTGGATCAACGACGCCGTGGGCGACCCGGAAATGCACGCCCACCTGCTCGAGTTCGACACCGTGCACGGACGCTGGGAGGCCGATTTCTCGCATGACGCCGACAGCATCAGCATCGATGGCACCCGCCTGCCGGTGCATTGCGAGAAGCGGCTCGAGGATCTGCCGCTCGAGGGCGTGGACGTGGTCATCGACTGCACCGGCGTGTTCAAGACCGAGGCCAAGCTCGCCCCCTATTTCGACGCCGGCGTGAAGAAGGTTGTGGTCTCTGCCCCGGTGAAGGACGGCCCGACCGCGAATATCGTCTTTGGCGTCAACAACGAGGCCTACGATCCGGCGCGCCACAGCATCGTGACGGCGGCGAGCTGCACCACCAACTGCCTCGCACCGGTGGTGAAGGTCGTGCACGAAAATCTCGGCATCAAGCACGGCATGATCACCACGATCCACGACGTGACCAACACCCAGACCATCGTTGACCGCCCCGCCAAGGATCTGCGCCGCGCCCGCTCGGCGCTGAACTCGCTGATCCCCACCAGCACCGGCAGCGCCACCGCGATCACGCTGATCTACCCCGAGCTCAAGGGCCGGCTGAACGGCCACGCCGTGCGCGTGCCGCTGCTCAACGCCTCTCTGACCGACTGCGTCTTCGAGCTCGAGCGCGAGACCACGGTCGAGGAGGTCAACGCGCTCTTCGAGGCGGCAGCGACCGGCCCGCTCAAGGGCATCCTCGGCTACGAGACCCGCCCGCTGGTGAGCTGCGACTATGTCAACGATCCGCGCTCGAGCATCGTCGATGCGCAATCGACGATGGTGGTCAACGGCACCCAGCTCAAGGTCTACGCCTGGTACGACAACGAGTGGGGCTACGCCAACCGCCTCGCCGACGTGGCGCTGATGGTGGGCGCGTCGCTCTGACACGCGCCCGTCATCCTGAGCCGCTAGGCCATCAAAGACCGTAGAAAGCGACGAAAGCCCCCATGACCGACGCCCCCGAGAGACCGCTCGCGGCCTATATCGCCGTCACCGCCGCCTACTGGGCCTTCATGCTCACCGACGGCGCGCTGCGGATGCTGGTGCTGCTGCATTTCCACACGCTCGGCTTCTCGCCGGTGCAGCTCGCCTATCTCTTCGTGCTCTACGAGATCGCGGGCGTGGTGACCAACCTCTCGGCGGGCTGGATCGCGGCGCGCTTCGGGCTGACCTCGACGCTCTATGCCGGCCTGAGCCTGCAGGTGCTGGCGCTGCTGGCGCTGGCGCAGCTCGATCCGGAATGGGCGATCGGGGCCTCGGTGGCCTTCGTGATGCTGGTGCAGGGCGCCTCTGGCGTCGCCAAGGATCTGGCCAAGATGTCGTCGAAATCGGCGGTGAAGCTGCTCGCGCCGAAGGGCGAGGATGGGCTCTTCCGCTGGGTCGCGGCGCTCACCGGCTCGAAGAACGCGGTGAAGGGGCTGGGCTTCCTGCTCGGCGCGGCGCTCCTGGGGCTGGCGGGCTTCGTACCGTCCGTGCTCGCCATGGCGGGGGTGCTGGCGGCGATCCTCGTGGCGGTGGCGCTGCGCATGCCCAAGGGCCTGCCCACGGGACGCAAGGACGCCAAGTTCCGCGAGGTGCTGTCGAAGAACCGCAACGTCAACTGGCTGAGCTTCGCGCGGGTGTTTCTGTTCGGTGCCCGCGACGTCTGGTTCGTGGTCGGCATCCCGATCTATTTCTACGCCGTGCTGTCGGACGGCAGCGAGGCGGGCAACCGCGTGGCCTTCTTCACCATCGGCAGCTTCATGGCGCTGTGGATCATCCTCTACGGCGCGGTGCAGGCGGCGGCGCCCCGGCTGCTGAAGGCGAAGCAGCGTGGCGAGGCGCCGCTGGTCAGCGACGCGCGGCACTGGGCGCTGGCGCTCTTCGTGGTGCCGGCGCTGCTCGCGGGCCTGGTGGCGCTCGCGGGCGCGCCCGCGCCGTGGCTGACCGCGAGCCTCGTGGCCGGGCTGCTGGTCTTCGGGGCGATCTTCGCGGTGAACTCCTCGCTGCATTCCTACCTCATCCTTGCCTTCACCGAGGACAGCCGGGTGACGATGGATGTGGGCTTCTACTACATGGCCAACGCCGCCGGGCGGCTTCTGGGCACGGTGCTGTCGGGCGCAAGCTACCAGCTTGGCGGGCTGCCGCTCTGCCTTGGCACCGCTGCGGTGATGGTGGCGCTGAGCGCCTGGGGCGCGGGCCGGCTGCGCCCGCATCCCGCCGGGGCCACTGCCTGAGGCCCGGTGCGCCTCAGTCCAGCGTCCGGCGGAACCGCAGCAGCGCCGCCAGCGACAGCACCAGCACGAACAGCCCCAGCGCCGCGAGCGATTGCGCCACCGTCGCAGCGTCCGCCCCCTTCAGCATCACCGAGCGGATCAGCCGCAGGAAATGCGTGAGCGGAAAGATCTCGCCCAGCGTCTGCGCCCAGCCTGGCATGCCGCGGAACGGGAACATGAAGCCCGAAAGCATGATCGAGGGCAGGAAGAAGAAGAAGGTGAGCTGCATCGCCTGCATCTGGGTCCGCGCCACGGTCGAGATCAGGTAGCCGAGGATCACCAGCGCCAGCACGAAGACGAAGATCCCCAGAAGGATCACCGACAGGTGCCCGACCATCGGGATCGAGAAGATCAGCTTCGCGGCGACCAGCACCACGACCACTTGCACCGCCCCCACGCCCAGATAGGGCACCACCTTGCCCAGCATGATCTCGAGCGGCGTGGCCGGCATCGAGAGCAGGTTTTCCATGGTGCCGCGCTCGGTCTCGCGCGTCAGCGCCATCGCGGTCATCATCACCATGGTGAGCTGCAGGATCACCCCCAGCAGACCCGGCACGATGTTGTACTGCGTCACGCCCTCGGGGTTGTAGCGCTTGTGCACCACGACCGAGAGCGCGCCCTCGTCGGCCCCGGCGCTACCGGTCTCGCGCTGCAGCGCCTGCTGCGCCACCGTGCCGAGGGTCGAGATCGCGCCCGAGGCCACCGACGGATCCGTGGCGTCGGCCTCGATGAGGATGGTCGGCGCGTCGCCGCGCTCCACCCGGCGGCCGAAATCCGACGGCACCGTCACCACGAACACAACGTCCCCGCGCGAGATCATCGCCTCGGCCTCCGCCGCCGTCGCGTCGGGCGCAATGAAGCGGTAATAGCCCGTGAGTTCCAGCGCGGTGACCATGGCGCGGGTGAAGCGGTCCTGCGTGGGTGCGACCAGCGCCGCCGGCAGCTCCTTGGGATCGGTGTTGATGGCAAAGCCGAAGAGCATGAGCTGCACCAGCGGGATGCCGATCATCATCGCAAAGGTCACCCGGTCGCGGCGCATCTGGATGGTCTCCTTGACCAGCAGCGCCCAGAGCCGGGCGAGAGAGAGCACCCGGGTCATGACATATTGTCCTTCGCGTCGCCCATGAGCTGGATGAACACGTCCTCGAGGCTGGTCTCGGCCTCGGCCATCTGTGTGCCGGTCTCGCGCGTCACTTGCGCAACCGCGCGGTGCAGCGCCGCGCCGTCACGCCCCACCACGTGCAGGGTGCTGCCGAAGGGCGCGATCTGGTCGACCCCCTCGGCCCCGCGCAAGGCCCGCGCCGCCGCATCGGTGTGCTTGCCCGTCACCACCACCGTGGTCAGCCCGGCGTCGCGCACCACCTCGGCCACGGTGCCCCGCGCCACCAGCCGGCCATAGGAGATGTAGTTGATGCGGTGGCAGCGCTCGGCCTCGTCCATGTAGTGGGTCGAGACCAGCACCGTCAGCCCGTCCGCAGCCAGCCGGTGGATCTCGTCCCAGAAATCGCGCCGCGCCTTGGGATCGACCCCGGCGGTGGGCTCGTCGAGCATCAGAAGCTTGGGCCGGTGCATGACGCAGGCGGCGAGCGCCAGCCGCTGCTTCCAGCCGCCCGAGAGCGCGCCGGCAAGCTGCCCCCGGCGGCTGTAGAGCCCGAGATCCTGCAGCGTCTCGCGCACCACCTGCCGCCGCCCGCGCATCCGGTAGAGCCCGGCGACGAAGTTGAGGTTCTCCTCGATGGTGAGATCCTCGTAGAACGAGAAGCGCTGGGTCATGTAGCCGACCTCGCGCTTGATCGCGCCCCGGTCGCGGGTGATGTCATGCCCCAGCACGCGGCCGGTGCCGCCATCGGGCTCGAGCAACCCGCACATCAGCCGGATCGTCGTGGTCTTGCCCGAGCCGTTCGGCCCGAGGAAGCCCGCGATCTCGCCGGTTTCGACGCTGAGCGACACCCGGTCGACCACGGTCTTGTCGCCGAAGCGCTTGGTCAGGTCGGTGACCGTTATGGCGGGCGTGCTCACCGCGCCGCCTCCACCAGCGAGACATCGACGATCTGCCCGGGCTTGAGGCTGTTCTCCACCGTGGGGTGGGCCTCGACGAGGTAGACCAGCTTTTGCCGGTTCTCGAGCGAGTAGATCACCGGCGGGGTGAACTCGGCCTCGTCGGCAATGTAGGTCACCCGCGCCTTCAGCCCGTCGCCGCAGCCGTCGCAATTCACCGCGAGCAAGGCTCCGACCGAGACCCGCGCGAACTCGGTCTCGGGCAGGTAGAGCCGCAGCTTCACCGCCCCGTCCGCCAGCATCGACAGCACCGGCGCCGAGGGGCCCGCGAGCTCGCCCGCGTGGCGGATCACGTCGTAGACCGTGCCATGGGCCGGCGCCGTGAGCCGGCGCTGGTCGAGCTCCCAGCGGGCCTTGTCGCGCGCCGCCTCTGCGCCCTCGACCGCGGCCTTGCCGGCGGCGATCTCCTGCGCGCGGGCGGGCAGCCTTGCGACCGCGAGCTCGGCCTCGACCTGCGCCACCTGCGCCTCGGCGACCTTGGCGGCGGTGACCGCGTCGTCGCGCTGGCTTTGCGTCGCGGCGCCGCGCGCGGCCAGTTGCTCCATGCGCGCCTCGGTGCGGGCGGCATCCTCGGCCTGCGCCTGCGCCGAGGCCAGCGTCGCCTCGATGGCCCGGATCTCGGCCGGGCGCTTGCCCTCCTGCAGGTCCATCAGCTGGCTCTTGGCCTGCGCCAGGGCCGCCTCGGCCTGCGCCAGCGCGATCTCGGCGTCCTGCTGCTCCATCGCCACCAGCTGCTGACCGGCCTCGACCGTGTCGCCGCTCGCCACCTCGACGCTGCGAACCTGCGCCGTGGCGACCGGGGCGATCACGGTGAAATCGCCCTCGACATAACCGGTGGCCAGAGGGCCCGGCGCGGCGCAGGCGGTGAACAGCGCCGAGGCAAAGGGCAATGCACAGAGAAATCCGGTCATATCCGGCTCCTTTCGATGGCGGCGCGCAGCTGCGCCACGAGCGTGTCGGCGATGCGCGCGGCCTCGTTCGGGCCGACCGTCTCCCAGCCCATGGCGCGGCGCACCACCGGCTGGCCGATGCGGAAATAGAGCGCCTGCCCGATGGTCGCGAAGACCGAGAGCCGCACCGCCTCGCTGTCGGGGTCCTGCCCGGTGGCGGTGGCCCAGAGGATGCAGAGCTCGCGATGCTTGGGGCCGATGAGATCGTCGTAGAGCACCTCGACGATGCGCTCGCCGCTGCTCAGCTCGCGCACGAGGAAGCCGACCATGGCGCGCACCTCCTCGCCACCGGTGAGCAACATCGCCGCCAGCCCCCGCAGCGTGGCCTCGAGCGTCGCCAGCGCGGCCTCGGGCGAGATGGCCCCGTGATCGCGCGGCGCGCCCACCGCCTGCGCGATGCGAGCGGCGGCGGCGTGGGCGCAGGCCTCGTGCAGCCCGGCCTTGCCGCCGAAGTGATAGGCGATGGAGGCCACGTTGGTGCCGGCGTGCTGGGCCAGCCGCCGGGTGCTGGTGCCGGCATAGCCTTCGGTCCCGAACAGGGCAAAGCCCGCCGCGATCAGGTTTCGGCGAGTCGCCTCGGCGGGGCTGTCGGCCTCGGGAGCGGGCGAGAGGGGTGAGTCGGTGGTCATGGTGGCGAGTATAAATCAAACGATTGATCAATACATCCATCCCGTTTCCGCCAACATCCCGGAATGTTTCTCAAAGGGACGCAACGTCACGTTGCGGCTTGCGCCGGATCAAGGCGTTTTCCACAGGATCGTGGCACCCCGGAGGCATGGAACATGCTGGTCACCTCACCCCCGCCGAAGCCGTCCCCGCCAGGGAGTCCCAATCGCATGACGCCATCGACCGCGCCTATCACGCGGCGCTCGGCAGCCTGACCGGGGGGCTCTCCCCGATGGGGCTCGCGACCGCGTGGTTCGACTGGGCGGCGCATCTGGCGGGCTCGCCCGCCAAGCAGGCGGCGCTTCAGGAGCGCGCCGTCGCCAACGCCGCCAAGGCGTTTCAGGCCGCGATCAGCTGCCCCGTCCGCCCCGAGAGCACCGGCTGCGCCGCCATGGCCGCCGACAAGCGCTTTCGCGACGAGGAATGGCAGCGCTATCCGCACAACCTGCTCGCGCAGTGGTTCCTGCTCACCGAGGACTGGTGGAACGCGGCCACCAGCGAGGTGCAGGGCATGTCGCCGCGTCACGCCCAGATCACCAATTTCGCCGCCCGCCAGACGCTCGACATGCTGGCGCCGTCAAACTACGCGCTGACCAACCCGGTGGTGCTCGACCGGACCCGGGAAGAGCACGGCGCCAACCTGCTGCGCGGCTTCCGCAACTGGATGGACGATTTCGCCCGCGATGCCGAGGGCGCGCCGCCGGATACCGGCGGTTACAAGGTCGGAGAGAACATGGCCACGACGCCCGGCGAAGTGGTCTATCGCAACCGGCTGATCGAGCTGATCCGCTACCGCCCGACCACCGAGACGGTACAGGCCGAGCCGCTGCTGATCGTGCCGGCCTGGATCATGAAATACTACATCCTCGACCTGTCGGCGCATAACTCGATGGTGCGTTTCCTGCTCGATCAGGGCATCGAGGTCTACATGATCTCGTGGCTGAACCCGGGCGAGGAGGACGCCGAGCTGGGGCTCGAGGATTACGTGCGCCTCGGCATCTTCGAGGCCCTCGGGGTGATCGGCGACGCGGTACCCGGTCAGAAGATCCACGCCGCGGGCTACTGCCTCGGCGGCACGCTCCTGTCGATCGCCGCCGCCACCATGGCGCGCGACGGCGACGACCGCCTTGCCTCGCTGACGCTGCTTGCCGCGCAGGTGGATTTCACCGAGGCCGGCGAGATCACCTTGTTCATCGACGACAGCCAGGTCGCCTTCCTCGAAGACATCATGGCCGAGCAGGGCTACCTGAAGTCCGACCAGATGGCCGGCGCCTTCCAGATGCTGCGCTCGAACGACCTGATCTGGTCGCGCACGATCCGCGAATACCTGCTTGGCGAGCGTGGCAGCATGAACGACCTGATGGCGTGGAACGCCGATGCCACGCGGATGCCGGCACGGATGCATACCGAGTACCTGCGCCAGCTCTTCCTCGAGAACCGGCTGGCGCTGGGACAGTACGAGTTCGGCGGGCGTCCGATTTCGCTGGAGGATATCGAGGTGCCGGTCTTCGCGGTCGGCACCGAAAAGGACCACGTGGCACCGTGGCGCTCGGCCTGGAAGATCACCCGCTTCGCCGACGGTCCGAACACATTCCTGCTCACCAGCGGCGGGCACAACGCCGGGATCGTCTCGGAACCCGGCCACCCGCGGCGGCACTACCGCATCGGCGCGGTGCCGGGCCACGCGACGGATCCCGATCTGTGGATGTCGGCACATCCGGCCCATGACGGCTCGTGGTGGCCGGCATGGACCGAATGGCTGGCGGCGCGCTCCTCCGACCGCCGCCCCGCCGAGCTGGCGCCACTGCCCTCGCTGGGCGCGGCGCCGGGGCGATACGTCTACGGCTGACCGGCGCGCGGGAACCAGCAGTGATCGAGAATCTCGGTCACGCGCCCCATATGCGCCCGGTAATCCGAAATTGCCTGCCGGAAGAACGCGGCCTGGATCTGGGCGAGTTCCGCCGGGCTGCGGCTGTGCAGGATCTCGTGCTGGGTTTCCACATCGGCGCGGATCCGGTCGGCATAGAAGCTCTGCATCTCGCTGCCGAGATCGAGCCATGCATCCACCATGTCGGTGGCGGCGAAGGGCTCGAGGCTCCAGCGGATGCGGAACTCCTTCGGGGTCGGTTCCGGGGTCGCGTCAGTCTGCAGGCGGTCTTTCATGACGATGCTGTTCATGGTCTCCTCCACGCTCATAATCGTGGATTGTACCAGCCTGGGAGAGTCGCCGCCTTGATCCCTGTCAGTCGTCGGGTCAGTCGCTTTCGGCCCGCTCTGCCAGCGTCTCGATCTGGCCCATCCGGTAGAGCTTGATCTCCCGCGCCAGCCGCAGCGTCGGCTTGGCCATGAACAGCACCGAGCCCACGGTGAAGAGCCAGATCGCCGGTGTCTCGTATTTCGGAAAGAAGAACAGCACCGACCCGATGGTGAAGCAGACCGCGGCGCCGAAATCGACGAGCGTGTGGGCGATCTCGAACAGCGCATAGATCCGCCGGGTGTCGGCGTTGCGCTGGCGGTTGTCGTGGTTGAAGAGCTTCATCGCAGGACGTTCCTTAGGTCGGGAGGCGTTTCCCCCGACCTTAGGTCACGTGCCCGCGAAGGCCAGAGATCAGCGCGACAGCCCGCCCCTGATCGTCGGCACGTCGAGCGAAGCAAAGCCGTAATGGCGCAGCCAGCGCAGGTCGCTGTCGAAGAAGGCGCGCAGGTCGGGGATGCCGTATTTCAGCAT